>NZ_JAGPXQ010000060.1:0-31094 GCF_018070435.1 Micromonospora sp. C51
CGTGAGCGGCCACCGGACCGGCGAACAGACCACCGGTGAAGGCCAGACCCGCAATACCCAGCACGCTCTTCCGCAGCATCGTGTTCATGACCAAAGCTCCATTCGGGGGTCGACGCACGCACACCCGCCGGGGGACAGCAGACACGCGCACGCAAGCACCAACAGAAAGGCGCTCAAAGAGGGGGAAAGATCTCCAGGACGCGGGGCCCGAAGGGCCGCTTCGCATCGCCGGGACCATGTCCAACGACCACCGACCCGCCATCATTCCCGGCGGCCCGCACCCGCCGTGGCGGGCGCTGTCTTCCACGGCCGTTCACCCGTTTACAACGCCCCCCACCCCCAAGCCATTCCGCCCTCAACCCCAGACCGGACCCCGACACCCGCCCCGAAACCACCCACACGCTGACACACCCACACGCCCCGCCCACGCCCCCGGCTCCCGCCCCCCAAGCCCAAACCCGAAGGTCGATCATGAGGTTAGCGGCAGTGTTGGAGATCAAATATGCCGCTAACCTCATGATCAACGGGAAGCATGGAGGGTGGGACCAGGGGGTGGGTGGGGAAGGGTGGGTCAGGCGGCTGGCCAGTCCTGGGAGGCCATACGTGGCGAGACCGCCCCCGGAGGGGCGGCCTCGAGCCAGGAGAGAAATCCGGTGACGGTGGATCGTGCCATGGCGATCTCGACCGGAGCGTGTCGACTGGTACAGCGGAGGATGATCCAGTCGGCGGGCATGGACATTCGTTCCTGCCCTTCGGGCAGTCGCCGTCGTTCGACCGCCAACCCTTCACGGGACAGCACCCGCTTGGGGCGTACGGCGAAACTGAACATCCGGTACCACCGAAGCTCATCGCCGACGAAGCGACCGAAACCGGGCGACCAACCGCGGCCGTCGAGCATGGTGGAGGTCCGGACACTGAGCCGGATGATGCCTCCGCTACGGGTGACCAGAGCCCGCCGGATGAAGAGAAACAAGAACGCGCCGAGGAGCACAGCGACGCCGATTCCGACCCCTTCGACGATCTCCATCGGCGGGTCGGCTCAGTTGCCGGAAGCTGCGGAGGCCGGAGTGGCGGTCTCGGCCAGTACGGTCACGCCCTGCTCGCTGACCGAGAGGAAGCCGCCGGCCACGTCGTAGCTGAGCTGCTCACCCCCGGGGAGCTTGATGCGTACCTGGCCGGGCTCGGCGAGCTGGCCGAGCAGGGGCGCGTGCCCCGGCAGCACACCCAGCTCACCTTCGGTCGTCCGGGCCATGACCATCTCGGCCTTGCCCGACCAGACCTTCTCCTCGACGGCCACGAGCTGGACGTTAAGCTGCTCTGCCACGCTGTCTCCTTGCTGAGGCGGCGGATTGGGGAAATTCTAGTCGCGCCCGGGACCAGTTCTTCAGGCGGGTGCCAAGACCCGCGCCACGATCAGCTCCTGTTCACCAGCTTCGGATGTTCGAGCAGGAACGGGTCCAACAGTTCCCGCTCCAAAGCCACGAAGAAGTCGTCCACCTCGGGTGCGAACTGTTCACCGAGGTACTTGCCGTTCTCCTTGATTCCGCCACCCGGCAGCTTGATCATCTGGATGTTGCCGGGACGGATGTCCTTGAGGGCGACGGCGAAGTCGACCACGCTGTGCCCCCGGCCGCTGAAGATCAGCGACTCGCCGGCCGCACGGAGCACCTTGTCCAGCTTGACCGGGTTGGTCACCACGTCGGCGCTGAGGGCCTGACCGGCCATCGCCTTGACGAACTGCTGCTGGTGCCGCTGCCGGCCGTAGTCGCCGTCGGGGACACCGTTCTCCGGGTACCGCTGGCGGACGTAGTCCAGCGCCTGCCAGCCGCTCAGGTGCTGCTTGCCCTTCGGGTAGACGGCCTGCGGCCCGACGTACCCCTCGCCGTTGGGGTTGCCCTGGCGGTGCTTGCCGTTCGGCTCCCGGTGCTCCGAACGGACCTCCCGCTCGATCTTCATCGTGACGCCGCCCATGGCGTCGACGATCTTCTGGAAGCCGGAGAAGTTGATGATCGCGCCCGCGTCGAACCGCTTGATGCCGGTGACCCGCTGCACGGTGATGGCGAGCAGTTCGAAGCCCTTCGCCGCGTCCGGCTTCCCGCCGGGCACCCGGCTGCCGTACGACATCGCCGCGTTCAGCTTGGTGGTGTCGCCGGGGAAGTCGGCCTTCTCGAACGGCGGGATCTCCACGTAGAGGTCACGCGGCAGGGAGAAGAGGTACGCACGGTCCATCTCCTTGGGCACGTGCAGCACCATGATCGCGTCGGACAGCGGCGGAGTGTCCTTGTCGCGGGGGTCGATGCCGACCAGCAGGATGTTGAGCGGGCCCTTGATGTCGCTCTTGGGAGTGGCGCCGGCCGCCTGGTCGCCGAAGAGGTCCGCCTTGCCGACTGCGCCCTCGTAGCGGGCAATCAGCGCCTCCGCGCCCACCAGACTGGTCCCGCTGAGCACCATCAGGACAACGCCGAAGATGGTGCAGAGCTGCGCCCAACGGGGCACGCCCCGCCACACCGACGAGCGCCCACCACGCTTGCCGCGTCTGCCGGCCTTACCCACAAGCATCTCCGTTCGTCGCGCCCCCCGGGGGAAGTACGGGCGCGCGGGGCCGAATGGTTTAACCAATCAACGCTCATCGGCGCATGAGCGTGGCTGTGCGGTGTCCCACGACATGCACCGGGCTGTGTCTCGACACGGCGCGGGTTGCCTTCCTGGACATCGCACTGACGGTATCTCGCACTCGGCGTGATCGCCGAGCACGGGAAACCGGGCAGCGGCGATGGTACGTCGCGAAGATGAACAGAAGGCCGCCCCGGGGTTACCGGGACGGCCTTCTTTTTTCGTGTCTTTCGAGGTGTGCGGCGCGAAGGGTCAGCCCTTCATCAGCTCGGCGGCCTTCTTCTCCAGGTCGTCAAGCCCACCGCACATGAAGAATGCCTGCTCGGGGAAGTGGTCGTACTCGCCCTCGCTGATCTTGCGGAAGGCCTCGATGGTCTCCTTGATCGGGACCGTCGAGCCCGGCACACCGGTGAACTGCTCCGCCGCGTAGGTGTTCTGCGACAGGAAGCGCTCGATCCGCCGGGCCCGCTGGACCGTGATCTTGTCTTCCTCGGAGAGTTCCTCGATACCGAGGATGGCGATGATGTCCTGCAGGTCCTTGTAGCGCTGGAGGATCCGCTTCACCTCGCTGGCCACCTGGAAGTGCTCCTGGCCGACGAACTCGGGGGCCAGGATCCGCGACGAGGAGGCCAGCGGGTCCACCGCCGGGTAGATGCCCTTGTCGGAGATGGACCGCTCCAGGTTGGTGGTCGCGTCCAGGTGGGCGAACGTGGTGGCCGGGGCCGGGTCGGTGTAGTCGTCCGCCGGCACGTAGATCGCCTGCATCGAGGTGATGGCCTGGCCCCGGACGGAGGTGATCCGCTCCTGGAGCTCACCCATCTCGTCGGCCAGGGTCGGCTGGTAACCCACCGCGCTGGGCATCCGGCCCAGCAGGGTGGAGACCTCGGAACCGGCCTGGGTGAAGCGGAAGATGTTGTCGATGAAGAGCAGCACCTCCTGCTTCTTCACGTCACGGAAGTACTCCGCCATGGTCAGCGCGGAGAGCGCGACCCGCAGCCGGGTGCCCGGCGGCTCGTCCATCTGGCCGTAGACCAGAGCGGTCTTGTCGATGACGCCGGAGTCGGTCATCTCGTGGATCAGGTCGTTGCCCTCACGGGTGCGCTCACCCACGCCGGCGAAGACCGAGGTACCACCGAAGTTGCGGGCCACTCGGGTGATCATCTCCTGGATGAGCACCGTCTTGCCCACCCCGGCACCGCCGAACAGGCCGATCTTGCCGCCCTTGACGTACGGGGCGAGCAGGTCGATGACCTTGATGCCGGTCTCCAGCATCTCGGTCTTCGGCTCCAGGTCCGCGAAGGCCGGGGCCTTGCGGTGGATGCCCCAGTGGTCATCGGCCTGGATGGTCTCGCCCTCGGTGAGGTTGAGGCACTCGCCGATGGCGTTGAAGACGTGGCCCTTGACCGCGTCGCCGACCGGCACCCGGATCGGGAAGCCGGTGTCCCGCACGTCGGCACCGCGCACCAGGCCGTCGGTCGGCTGCATCGAGATGGCGCGGACCAGGTTGTCGCCCAGGTGCTGGGCGACCTCCAGGGTCAGCGTCTTCTCGCCGCCGGACAGGGTCACGTCCACGTGCAGCGCGTTGAACAGGTCCGGCATGGCGTCACGCGGGAACTCGGCGTCGACGACCGGGCCGATGACCCGGACCACGCGACCCGTGGCCGTCTTGGTCTCTACTGGGGCAGTCATCACACTTCACTTCCCGACGCGGCCAGCGCGTTCGCGCCGCCGACGATCTCACTGATCTCCTGGGTGATCCCGGCCTGGCGGGCCGAGTTCATCTCACGCGTGTACTTGTCGATCATCTCTTCGGCGTTGTCGGTGGCGCTCTTCATCGCCCGCCGCCGGGCCGCCGACTCACTGGCCGCCGACTCCAGCAACGCCGCGTAGATCCGCGTGTTGATGTACTTCGGCAGCAGCGCGTCGAGCAGCGCCTCCGCGTCCGGCTCGAACTCGTACGCCGGCAGGACGCCCTCCGACCGGGGCCGTTCCTCGATCTGCAACGGCCCGATGATGCGGGTGGTGGGGTTCTGGGTCATCAGGGACTTGAACTCGGTGTAGACGATGTGCAACTCGTCCACGCCGCGTACCCCGTCCGGGCCCGGATCACCGTCGCTGTCGTCCGCACCGGCGGTGAACGCCTTGATCAGGGTCTCACCGACCTCGCGGGCGTCGGCGAAGGACGGCTGCTCCGAGAAGCCCGTCCAGCTGGCCTCGATCGGCCGGTTGCGGAACCGGTAGAACGACACGCCCTTGCGTCCGATGACGTAGAGCACCGGCTCCTTGCCGTCGGCCTTGAGCCGGGCGATCAACGACTCCGCCGTCCGGATGGCGTTGGAGCTGTAACCGCCGGCCAGGCCCCGGTCGGCGGTCACCAGCAGCACGCCCGCCCGCCGCACCCGCTCGCGCGGGGTGAGCAGCGGGTGGTCGACCGAGGCGTTGGACGCCAGCGCGGTGAGCACGCCGGTGACGGCCTGGGCGTACGGCAGGGACGCCTCCACCCGGGCCTGGGCCTTGGCGATCCGGCTCGTCGCCACGAGCTCCATCGCCTTGGTGATCTTCTTCATCCCCTTCGCCGAGCGGATCCGTTGACGAAGAACACGTACCTGCGCCGCCATGGCCCGGCCCTACTGCTTCTCGGCCGGAGCCTCGCCGCTGTAGCGGGTGACCGTCTCGTGCTCGGCCTCGCCCTCCAGCGGCGCCGCCGGCGCCTCGTTGATCGTGCGCTCGTCCTCGCGGCCGAGGAAGCCCTGCTTGAACTCCGCGACGGCCGAATCGAGGGTGGCGATGATCTCGTCGTCCCACTTGTTGTCGGCGATCGCCTGGAGCGTGGCGTTGTGCTTGCGCCGCAGGTGCTCCAGGAACTGGGTCTCGAAGCGCCGCACGTCGCCGACCGGGACGTCGTCCAGCTTGCCCTCGGTGCCAGCCCAGACCGAGACGACCTCGTCCTGCACCGGGTACGGCGAGTAGTTCGGCTGCTTGAGCAGCTCCACCAGGCGGGCACCACGGTCCAGCTGGGCGCGGGAGGCCTTGTCCAGGTCGGAGGCGAAGGCGGCGAACGCCTCCAGCTCACGGAACTGGGCCAGGTTGAGCCGCAGCGAGCCGGCCACCTTGCGCATCGGCTTCACCTGGGCGGCGCCGCCGACCCGGGAGACCGAGGTACCGACGTTGATCGCCGGCCGGACGCCCTGGTTGAACAGGTCGGTCTCCAGGAAGATCTGACCGTCGGTGATCGAGATGACGTTGGTCGGGATGAAGGCCGAGATGTCGTTGGCCTTGGTCTCGATGATCGGCAGGCCGGTCATCGAGCCGCCACCCATCTCGTCGGAGAGCTTCGCGCAGCGCTCCAGCAGCCGGGAGTGCAGGTAGAAGACGTCACCCGGGTAGGCCTCGCGGCCCGGCGGGCGGCGCAGCAGCAGCGACACGGCCCGGTACGCCTCGGCCTGCTTGCTCAGGTCGTCGAAGACGATCAGGACGTGCTTGCCGCCGTACATCCAGTGCTGTCCGATGGACGAGCCGGTGTACGGGGCGAGGTACTTGAAGCCGGCCGGGTCCGAGGCCGGGGAGGCGACGATGGTGGTGTACTCCATCGCGCCCGCCTCCTCCAGCTGCCCCTTGATCGAGGCGATGGTGGAGGCCTTCTGGCCGATGGCGACGTAGATGCAGCGGACCTGCTTCTTCGGGTCGCCGGAGGCCCAGTTCTCCCGCTGGTTGAGGATGGCGTCCAGGGCGACAGTGGTCTTGCCGGTCTTCCGGTCACCGATGATCAGCTGCCGCTGGCCCCGACCGATCGGGGTCATCGCGTCGATCGCCTTGATGCCGGTCTGCAGCGGCTCGAAGACGGACTGCCGGGCCATCACGTTGGGGGCCTGCAGCTCCAGCTCACGGTAGCCCTCGTCGGCGATCTCGCCGAGGCCGTCGATCGGCTGGCCGAGCGAGTTCACCACGCGGCCAAGGAAGCCGTCGCCCACCGGCACCGAGAGCACCCGGCCGGTGCGCTTGACGCGCTGCCCCTCTTCGAGCCCGGAGTAGTCGCCGAGAACGACGACACCGATCTCCCGGACGTCGAGGTTGAGCGCCACGCCGAGCGTGCCGTCCTCGAACTCCAGCAGCTCGTTGGTCATGGTCGAGGGCAGGCCCTCGACGTGGGCGATGCCGTCGCCGGTGTCGGCGACGGTGCCGACCTCCTCACGGGAGACGTCGGGCGAGTAGGAGGAGACGTAGCGCTCCAGGGCGCCGCGAATCTCCTCCGTCGAGATGGTCAGCTCGGCCATCCTCTGCTTCCTTAAGTATCAGGGGCCCGGGATACCTAGTACCGACCGGTCCTCGGGTCGACTGTCTTTCCGGGCGCTTCGCGGGGTGCTGGTCAGCGCTTCGCGAGCGCGTTGCGGGTCTCGTTGAGGCGGCGCAGGATCGTCCCGTCGTAGAGGTCCGAACCCACCCGTACGCTCACTCCACCGAGGATCGTCGGGTCAACCGTAAGCTTGACAGCAACCTGTCGATCGTATATGGCGGAAAGCCGATCGCCCAGGCGTCGCTCCTCCTCCTCGGTGAGCGGAGCGGCGACCGTCACGTACGCGACCTGCCGGTCCCGCCGCTCCGCCGCCAACTCCACCAGCCGGGACAACGCGGCGGTGAACGACCGGCCACCGAAGCCGGCCAGCGCCGCCTCCGCCAACCGCACCGTCACCGGCCGGGCCTTGCCCGTCAGGAGCATCCCGACCAGTTCGGCCCGCTGCGCCACCGGCGCCATCGGGTCGGACAGGGCGTTGGAAAGCTGCGGATCCGCGGCGACCACCTGGCCGAAGCGGAACAGCTCGTCCTCCACCTCGCCCAGCTCGTCGGCGCGGTCCGCGCTGGCGAGCAACGCCTGCACACCGAGGCTCTCCGCGCCGTCGAGCAGTTCCGACGGCGCGGACCAGCGGCCGGCGACCAGGGTCCCGAGCAGGTCGAGCGTGTCCGCGCCGACCTTGCCGGAGAGCACCGAGTTCACCAGGCCGGTGCGGTCCGCACCGGCGCGGGCCGGGTCGGAGAGCGCCCGGCGCAGCCGGACCTCCCGCCGCAGCAGGTCCGCGACGGCGAGCAGCTCCGCACCGGTGCCGGCCACGGTCGACGGCTCGGCGCCGGCGACGTACTCCTCCAGCCGCGCGAGCGCGGCGGCGTAGGACTCCCGGCTGGCGGCCTGCATCAGCGGGCCCCCGCGCTCTCGAGGTCGGTGAGGAAGCGCTCGACGGTGCCCTTGCGTCGGGCCTCGTCGGCGAGCGACTCGCCCACGATCCGGCTGGCCAGGTCGACCGCGAGGCCGCCAACCTCCGCGCGCAGCTCGCGCACGATGGTCTGGCGTTCCACGGCCAGCGACTCCCGGCCGGCGGCGATGATCCGGTCGGACTCCTCCCGGGCCTTGGCCAGGATCTCCGTCCGGATCGACTCGGCGTCGGCGCGGGCGTCGTCCCGGATCCGGGCCGCCTCGGTACGCACCTCGGCGAGCTGGGCCCGGTACTGCTCAAGCAGTTGGTTGGCCTCGGCCTGAGCAGCCTCGGCACGCTTGAGGCCGCCCTCGATCGCGTCGACCCGCGCCTGGTACATCGCCTCCATGCGCGGCATCACGAACTTCATCAGCACGAAGCAGAGCAGAGCGAAGGCGATCGTCCCGACGACGAGCTCCTGCCAGATCGGCACGAGCGGGTGGTGCTCCACACCTTCAGCGGCGACATACATGTCAGACCTCCGGGTCGCGTCGGGCTACGTCAGACTGCGAACGCGAGCACCAGGCCGAACAGGGCGAGCGCCTCGACCAGCGCGAAGCCCAGGACCAGCCAGGTGCGGTTGTAGCCGGCGGACTCCGGCTGGCGGGCGCTGGCCTGGATGTAGGCCGCGAAGACCAGGGCGACACCGATGCCGGGGCCGATGGCGGCGAGACCGTAACCGATGGTGTTGACGCTGCCCTCGATGGCGGCAATAACGTCCATTGCGGGTATTCCTCCTAGTAGACGCGTGAGTTCTCACGCGTACGCGGTCGTACCGGAAGCTTGGTCGGGCCGGGCGGCCCGCCGAGGTCTGTGGATCAGTGCCCGTCGGCGAGCGACGTGCCGATGTAGTTGGCGGTCAGGGTGACGAAGACGTAGGCCTGCAACAGCGCGACGAGCACCTCGAAGAAGGCCATCAGGATCGCCATCAGGAACGAGAAGACCGACGTCACCTGGACGAAGATGTTGTCCGAGGCGAGCATCACGAAGCCGCCGACGGTGAACACCAGCAGGATCAGGTGCCCGGCGAACATGTTGGCGAAGAGTCGTACCGCCAGCGTGACGGGTCGGTTGATGAAGTTCTGCAGGAACTCGATCGGGATCAGCAGGACGTGCATCGGCCACGGCACGCCCGGGATGATCAGGCTCTGCTTGAGGTAGCGGCCCAGACCCTGCTTGCGGACACCGATGTAGAGGTACATCACGTAGGTGATCGCGGCTAGCACGATCGGGAAGGCGATGTGCGAGTTCGGGGAGATCTGCAACCCGGGGGTGACGCCGAAGAGGTTGGTCACCGCGATGAAGCAGAACAGCACGGTGAAGTACGGCGCGAACCGGATGCCGTCCTTGCCCATCTGCTCGCGGGCGATGTTGTCCCGGACCAGGCCGTAGATCGACTCCGCGTACCACTGGCCCTTGCTCGGCACGAGCTTCGGGTTCCGGTAGGTGACCATGAAGAAAATGATCAGGAGCCCGACGGCCAGCCAGATCATCAGCGTGAACTTCGTGACCCACGGGCCGGCGAGATCCGGCGGGTAGAAGTCTCCGACGCTGGGGGGCCAGGGAAGGCCCTCTGCGGCGACAAGCTGTCCGCTCACCGTGTCATCCTCCGCACTCGACAGACCCGCGCGTGCCGGCACTCAGGCACTGAGCCTCTTCATGATCAGGTAGATCGCTCCGGCTGCGCCGAGCATCATGCCCACCGCGATTCCGACGCCGGTCGGCAGGCCCAGGAACTCCCCCGCCAACCAGCCGAGGAATCCCCACACCACGATGCCGGCGAGCAGGTAGCCGAGGACGGCTCCGGCGACACCTTCCGACGAGTGTTCGTCGGGGCTTCTGCGGTGTGGGTTGTCGGCCATGACGAGGCGAACACTATCAGCCGGGTGTTTCGCGAGTGTGCGGCACCCCCCACACTGCGAGCAGCGTGCGGGCGGCGGGTGCGGCGCGTCAAGCCGGAGTCAGCCTACTCCTGTCCGGCCGGCCGGACAGGCCGACGAAACGCCGGGGAAACGCCAGCCGTACGGTCAGTGATCCGACGGACGGTCCACGCTGGGCAGCGGGGAGCGCAACGCCCAGGTCAGGTGGGCGCCGGTCCACACCACCACGGCGGCGATGATGGCCACGCCCATGTCGGCCAGTCCGGGCCAGCCGGTGGCCGCCACGGCAGCCATCGCCACCCCCAGGATGACGATCTTCGTGGCGTAGGTGACCAGCCCCACCGACATGATCAGTCGCGGGTGGACCGCGTCCGCCCAGGCCACCGAGAGCCCTGAGATCAGGTAGCTGACGATCACCAGGGCGATGCCGGCGGCCACCCCCGCCGCACCGGTCGGGCCGCGCAGCACGGCGGCGGCCGGCACCGCGACCACGGCCAGCACCGCGCAGGCGAGCAGTGGCAGGCGCAGGTACGGCAGTCGGGCCCGGATGGCGCCGGGTTCGCCGGCCCGGGGCGCGGTCGCCGGGGGTACGCCGGGTCCGTCCGTGGGCGCGCTCATCGGGGGTACGCCGGGAACTCGGCGGCCAGTTCGGCCACGTCGGCGGCGATCCGGGTCAGTTCGTCGGCGCCACCCGGGGCGGACGGGTCGGTCCGCACCGCTCGGGCGATCAACCCGGCGACCTCACGCATCTGCGCCTCCCCCATGCCCTGGGTGGTGACGCTGGCCGTGCCCACCCGGATCCCCGAGGCGACCATCGGCTTCTGCGGGTCGTACGGGATCGCGTTCTTGTTCAACGTGATGGTCGCGGCGTCGCACCGCGCCTCCGCCTCGGCCCCGGTGACCCGCGTCTCCCGCAGGTCGATCAGGGCCAGGTGGGTGTCGGTGCCGCCGGAGACCGGCCGCATCCCCTCGGCCGCCAACCCGTCGGCCAGCGCCCGCGCATTGGCCACCACCTGCGCGGCGTAGCTGCGGTACGCCGGTTGCGCGGCCTCGTGGAGCGCGACCGCCTTGGCGGCCACGGCATGCATCAGCGGACCGCCCTGAGTGAACGGGAAGACCGCCTTGTCGATCCGCTCGGCCAGCGACTCCCGGCAGAGGATCATGCCGCCGCGCGGGCCGCGCAGCACCTTGTGGGTGGTCGCGCAGATCACGTCGGCGTACGGCACCGGCGACGGGATCGCCTGCCCGGCGACCAGCCCGATGAAGTGCGCGGCGTCCACCATCAGGTACGCGCCGACCTCGTCGGCGATCTCCCGGAACCGGGCGAAGTCGATCAGCCGTGGGTAGGCGGTCGCCCCACATATGATCATCTTGGGTTGGTGGGTACGGGCGAGATCCCTGACCTCGTCGTAGTCGATCAGCTCGGTGTCCCGTTGGACGGTGTAGCCGACGGGCTTGAACCACCGGCCGGAGAAGTTCACCCGGCTGCCGTGGGTCAGGTGCCCGCCGTGCGGCAGCTCCATCGCCAGCACGGTGTCACCCGGCTGCACCAGGGCGGCGTACGCGGCCAGGTTGGCGCTCGCGCCGGAGTACGGCTGGAGGTTGGCGTGCTCGGCGCCGAAGAGGTCCTTCGCCCGGGCGATGCCGAGTTCCTCGGCCCGGTCCACCTGAGCGCAGCCGCCGTAGTAGCGCCGGCCCGGATAGCCCTCGGCGTACTTGTTGGTGAGCGTGGAGCCCAGCGCGGCCAGCACCGCGGGCGAGGTGAGGTTCTCGCTGGCGATCAGTTGCAGCCCGCCACGCAGCCGGTCCAGCTCGCCCAGCACCACCTCCGCGATCTCCGGGTCGGCCGTGCTGAGCTGCTCGAAGTCCGGCCCCCAGAAGGTGCCCTCGGCGGTCTCCACAGCGCCAGAGTCTATGAGACCGCAGACTGGAGGCGTGAGATGCCTGGTGACCGGAGCGACCGGATACATCGGCGGGCGCCTGGCACCGCGCCTGCTGGACGAGGGATACGCGGTGCGCTGCCTGGCGCGGCGGGCCAATCGGCTGCGTGACGTGCCGTGGGCCTCGCAGGTCGAGGTGGTCGAGGGTGACCTGAGCCGGCCGGAAAGCCTCGCCGGGGTCTTCGACGGCGTCGACGTGGCGTACTACCTGGTGCACTCGCTCGGTCAGGCCGGCTTCGAGGCCGCCGACCGGCAGGCGGCGACGACCTTCGCCGAGGCGGCCCGCGCCGCGGGCGTACGCCGGATCGTCTACCTGGGCGGACCGGAGCCGGCCCCCGACGACGCCGCCTCGGCGCACCTGCGTTCCCGCGCCGAGGTGGCGCGGATCCTGCTGGACAGCGGCGTGCCCACGGTGGTGCTGCGGGCGGCGGTGATCCTCGGCTCCGGCTCGGCGTCGTTCGAGATGCTGCGCTACCTGACCGAGCGGCTGCCGGTGATGGTCACCCCGCGCTGGGTCAGCAACCGGATCCAGCCGATCGCGGTCCGCGACGTGCTGTACTACCTGGTCGGCAGCGCCGGACTGCCGCCGGAGGTCGACCGGGCCTTCGACATCGCCGGTCCGGACGTGCTGACCTTCGGCGACATGATGCAGCGCTACGCCCGGGTCGCCGGGCTCTCCCGCCGGCTCCTGCTGCCGGTACGGCCGCTGACGCCGACGCTGTCGTCGTACTGGGTGGGACTGGTCACCCCGGTGCCGAACGCGCTCGCCCGGCCGCTGGTGGAGAGCCTGGTACACGAGGCGGTCGCGCACGAGCACGACATCGCGACGTACCTGCCGGACCCGGCGGGCGGACTCACCGGTTTCGACCGGGCCGTCGAGCTGGCGCTCGCCAAGGTACGCGACGCCCAGGTGGAGACCCGCTGGTCGAACGCCGCCGGTGCGGACGCACCCGCCGAGCCGTTGCCCAGCGACCCGCGCTGGAGCGGCGGCACCGCCTACACCGACCTGCGGGAGCAGACGGTGGCGGCACCGCCGGAGGCGCTGTGGCAGGTGATCGAGGGGGTCGGCGGAGAGAACGGCTGGTACTCGTTCCCGCTCGCCTGGTCGGTGCGCGGCTGGTTGGACCGGCTGGTCGGCGGGGTGGGGCTGCGGCGGGGCCGGCGTAACCCGCACCGGTTGCAGGTCGGCGAGGCACTGGACTTCTGGCGGGTGGAGGAGATCGTCCCCGGCGAGCTGCTGCGGCTGCGCGCCGAGATGCGGCTGCCCGGCCGGGCCTGGCTGGAGATGCGGGTGCAACGGGACGACACTGGTCAGGTCAACTACCGGCAGCGGGCGGTGTTCCTGCCCCGAGGGCTGGTCGGGCACGCGTACTGGATCGCGGTGACCCCGTTCCACGCGGTGGTCTTCGGCGGGATGGCCCGCAACATCGCCGAGGGGGCCGAGCGGTTGGCGGCAACCACCCCGGCCCACGGACCGGCCGCCGGCTGAGGCGGTCAGTTGCCGGTGCGTTGCCCGGTGACCCGCCAGGCGGTCATGTCGCTCGGCGGCACGAAGTCGCGGACCGGCTCGTCGCGCAGGGCGTAGGAGAGGATCTCACCGACCGCCTCCACCATGGCGGTCTGCACCGCACGGCCGACGGCGTCGCCGGGCTCGTCGGGGTTGGCGGCCATCGCCGCCACCGCCAACTGCGGGGTGAGCGCCACGATCGTCTCCGTGGCGTACCGCTCGGAGCTGCCCGTCTTACCCACCACCGGCCGGCCGAGCTGACCGCGCAGCCGGGTCGCCGTGCCACCGGCGCAGCCGTGGTACATGGACTGGTCGCCGACCGGGCAGCGGGCCGCGTCCGCCGCCGCCCGGGCCACGTCGACGTCGAGTACCTGCCGGCAGTCGGGCTGCCCGGCGATCACCCGGCGACCGTCCGCGTCGGTGATCGAGCTGACCGGCGTGGGTGCGCACCAGACGCCCTCCGCGCCCAGCGTCGCGTACGCACCGGCCAGGTCGAGCGGGGTGGTGGCGGAGACACCCAGGGTGAACGGCCCCCACTCACGTGCCCCGTGCCGGGCCAGTTGGGCGTCGTCGTCGGCCCGGAACACGATGCCGAGCCGTTCGGCCATCTCCACCACCCGGTCCGCACCGACCCGCTCGGTGAGCCAGGCGAAGTACGTGTTGACCGAGTCGCCGAAGGCGGTCCACATGTCGTGCCGGCCGCTCACCGAGGCGCTGGCGTTCTCCGGGCACCAGTACCCGCCGCAGTTCGCCTCGCTGCCGCTGACCCGGAAGTCGGTCACGATCCGCCGGGGCGCGTCGAAGACCGTGTTCAGGGGTAGTCCGGCCTCCAGGGCGGCCAACATGGTGAAGAGCTTGAACGTGGAACCGGCCTGGTAACCGACGATGGTGCCGCCGCCGGCGACGAGTTGGTTGACGGTGTTGGGGTGGTTCTGCTGTCCGCCCGGGTTCGCGGTCACGCTGTAGACCCGGTTGACCGACATGGCGAGCACCCGCCCGGTGCCGGGTTGGACCACTGCGGTCGGCATGGCGTGTGGGTGCTCGGCCGGGTAGACCCGCCACACCTGTTCGGTGGTGGCCCGCTGGACCCCGGGGTCGAGCGAGGAGACGATGCTGAACCCACCCCGGCGCAGGGTGCGCTGCCGCTCGTCGACGCTGGCGCCGAACGCCTTCTGGCTGTTCCACCAGCGGGTGAACCAGTCGCAGAAGAAGCCCCAGTCGTTGTGCCCCTCGGGCACCGCCGTGCAGTCGTTCGGAGTCTCGCTGGGCCGCAGGTTCAACGGCTGGGCGGCGATCCGGGCCGCCTCCTCCGGCGCGGTCACCCCCGACTCGACCATCCGGTCCAGCACGTAGCCGCGCCGGGCGGTCGCGCTGTCGGCGTCCCCGTTGATCGGGTCGTCGCTGTCCGGAGAGCGGACCAGCCCGGCCAGCAACGCCGCCTGGGCCAGCGTGAGCTTCGCCGGCGAGGTGGAGAAGTACCGTTTGCTGGCGGCGGCGATCCCGTACGCGCCGGCACCGAAGTACGCGATGTTGAGGTAGCGGGTCAGGATCTGCTCCTTGGTCAGCTCCCGCTCCAACGCCAGGGCGTACCGGATCTCCTGGACCTTGCGGGCGGTGCTCACCTCGGTGGCCGCTGCCCGTTGCGCCTCGCTGAGCCGAGGGTCGGTGCTCAGCACGTTGCGGACGTACTGCATGGTCAGCGTGGAGGCGCCCTGCCGGGTGGCGCCGTCGCGCCGGTTGGCGGTGAAGGCCCGCACGATGCCCCGCAGGTCCACGCCGCTGTGCTCGTGGAAGCGGGCGTCCTCGGCGGCGATGATGGCCTGCCGCATCACCGGCGCCACCTCGTCCAGCGGCACATCGACCCGGTCCTCCTGGTAGAAGGAGGTGATCAGCGTGGTGCCGTCGTTGGCGTAGAGGTTGGAACGTTGGGCCGTCGGCGGCGTCCGCAACGTGTTGGGCAGCTCCGCGTACGGCGCGGAGAGCGCCGAGAACCCGATGCCGAACACCAGCGCGGCCGGCAACGCCGCCACCGCCAGCGCCAGGCCGGCCAGCGTGCCGGCCAGCAGTACGGTGAACATCTTCGGCAGGAACGCCCGGGTCATCAGCTCTCCCCGCAGGAGCCGTCAGGACTCCCTCAGGATGGCGCTAATCGCCCTTTCTGCCGCGCCTTTCCTCAAACCCGGATGAAATTCGCCGATCAGGGGAGCAGCAGCGCGGCGAGCGGCTGCACGGTCTCCTCGATCTCGTCGGCCACCCGGGTGAAGCACTGGTCACCGCGCCCCCACGGGTCGTCGAGGTCGTCGGTGGGCAACGCGGTGGTGCCCTGACGGGCGTCGTGTGCCGCCTCGACCAGCGCCACGCCACGGGCGTGGACCGCGTCGGCGGTGGCCTCGGCCGCCGGCAACGCCGCTGGATCGAGGGCGGCCAGCAGCCGACCGAACTCGCCGAGCACGAACGTGCGGGCGGCGGCGTCGGGCCGCAGCGCCGTCACGTACTCCTGCTGGTCGGCGGTGGCGGTCAGGACCAGGTCGGCGGCGTCGATGTGGTCGGAGCGCAGCTTGCGAGCGGCGAACCCGGTGACGTTGCCGCCCCGGTTGGTGACCTGACGGGCGGCCGGCGGGTTCATCTCCTCACCGGCGTGCCAACCACCGGTGCCCGCGCTGTGGCTGTGCAGCAGCTCCTCGACCCGGTCCGGGTCGACCTCGCGTCGGGCCAGCCGGTCAGCCACCGCGAGGGTGAGCAGCCGCTCGGCCATCGGCGAGCGGCAGATGTTGCCCATGCAGACGTGCAGGACGGTGAAGGGAGGCACCTACGCCACCTGACTCTCACGCAGTTCCGGTACCACCTCACGCAGCCGGGCCAGGTCGATCGCGCCCTCCCGGACGAGCAGCGGCTCGTCGCCGGTCAGATCCACGATCGTGCTGGGCACCGGATCCACCGCCGGCCCGGCCTCCAGGTAGGCCCGGACGGAGTAGGCGAGCTGGTCACGCGCCTGGTCGGCGGTGAGCGCGGCCGGTTGGCCGATCTTGTTGGCCGACGCGACCGCCATCGGCCCCGTCTCACGCAGCACCTCCAGCGCCACCGGGTGCAGCGGCATGCGCACCGCCACCGTGCCGCTGTCGTCGCCGAGATCCCACCGCAGGCTCGCCGAGTGCTTGACCAGGATGGTCAGCGCACCCGGCCAGAACGCCTCGACCAGGTCCCGCGCCGCCGTCGGCAGGGTGTAGGCCAGGCCGTCGAGGGTGTGCCGGGAACCGATCAGCACCGGTGGCGGGGTGTGCGGGACACCCTTGGCGTCCAGCAGCGCCTTGACCGCATAGGGGGTGAACGCGTCGGCGCCGATCCCGTAGACCGTGTCGGTCGGCAGGACGACAAGCTCGCCGTTGCGGACCGCCTCGATGGCCGCAGCGATGCCGCGGTCCCGGTCGGCGAGCGATCGGCAGTCGTAGAGCATCACGAGGAGCCAGTCTGCCACGTCGCGGCCGCACCGGGTGGCGGGCGGTCCGCGAGGCGGGACGCCGTGACGAAACGCGGCCGGTCGGCGAGGTCGCGATGGTCGACGATCGTGGCGTACCGCCCGTCGGCGGCGAGCAGACCCGGCAACACCGCGCCGTGACTGTCGTCGTGTTCGATGCCGAGGACACCGCCGGTACGCAGCAGGAAACCCGCACGGTGGATCACCCGGCGGATGACGTCCAGCCCGTCCGCCCCACCGAACACGGCCTCCGCCGGGTCGTGGTCGGCCACCTCCGGGGGTACCGCAACCGCGAGCGGGACGTACGGCGGGTTGCACAGCAGCACGTCCACCCGGCCCGCCAACTCGTCGAGCAGGGCCGGATCGGTGGCGTCCGCCGCCACCACCTCGATCGGCCGGTCACCGGCGGCGGCCCGGGCCGCCGCGTTGCGCCGCAGCCAGGACAGCGCCTCCGGCGAGCGTTCCACCGCCACCACCCGGGTTTGCGGCACCTCGGACGCCACCGACAGGGCGATCGCTCCCGACCCGCTGCACAGGTCCACCACCAGCGGCTCCGGCAGCCCACCGGCCCGCGCGATCGTTCGGGCCTGGTCGACGCCCCAGCCGGCGAGCAGTTCGGTCTCCGGGCGCGGCACGAAGACGCCCGGCCCGACGGCCAGCTCCAGGTGCCGGAAGCCGGCGGTGCCGGTGAGATACTGCAACGGTTCCCGTCGTGACCGTCGGGCCACCAGCGCTCGGTAGCCGTCAAGTTGCTCGTCGGTGAACCCGTCCGCCAGGGCCAACCGCCCGCGCGGGACCTCAAGCACGTACGCGGCCAGCAGCTCGGCCTCCGCGCGGGCCGAGGTCACGCCGGCGGCGGCGAGGGTACGAGCCGCTTCGGCAAGTACGGGAGCCGGACGGTTACGTCTCGTCCCTTCGGACGGGTGTTGCGGTGCGGTGGTCACGCAATAATCATGAAGCGTCGCCGTGCACGTGCATAAGCGGGTGCAGCGGCACACCGACAGGAGGTCGCGGGTGGGCTGGCTCGACCGGGTCGAAGACCAGGTTGACGCCCTGACGAAGGCGCGGGCGTTGCAGGAGGTGAGCCGTTCCACCGAGGCGTACGGACTCCTGGATGGGGTGCTGCGTGCCACCCGCGACCCGCACGCCCGGGCCGACGCGCTCGTGCAGCGGCTCTCGGCGCTGATCAATCTCGGGCGCACCGCCGAGTACACCCGCGCCATCGAGGAGGCGTCCGCGGCGGTACGCGACCTCGCCGAGCCCTATCTGCACGGGCACCTCAACGCCCTGGCCGCGTTGGCCGCCCACCATCAGGGCGCGCTGGACCGCTGCGTGACGCATCTGGTCAAGGCCGCTCGGGCGCTCGGGGCGGTGGAGGATCCGGACCGGGACACCGCCTGGGGTTGGCACGACCTGGCGATGGCCTACTCGTACCTCAGCTTTCACGGTTACGCCCTGGGCGCGATCGAACGCGCCCGGCAACTCGGCACCGCCGCCGGGATCCCGGAGGAGACGTTCGCCGCACCGGGCATCCGACTGCGCAACGCGGTCGCCCTCGACCACACCGGTGACAGCGACGGCTGTCTGCGCGTACTGCGGGATGTCGGCGGCGACCTGGGCCGGTTCGTGACCGCCGGGCGGGCAGACCGGCTGCGTCCCAGCAGCCTGGCCGCCTACGGTTACGCCGCCGCCCGCCGGTGCGCCCTCGGCGACGACCTCGACCTTGCCCCGGGCCTGGCCCCGGCCCGGCTGCTCGACCACGGCGCGGACAGTGCCCGGGCGCGCGACATGCGCCAGCTCGGCCAGGTCTGCCTCGCCATCGCCAGCGGGCGTCCGATCGAGGCGGTCACCCGGCTGGACACGGTCCAGGTGTCCGCCGAGACGCTCGGCGCGGCCGAGCCGGCCCGACTGCGCAGCATGGCGCTGGGGCGGGCCGGCGACCACGCCGCCGCGCACCGGGCCGACCGGCTGGCGTTCCGACTCGCCGCGCAGCGCCACGACCGGCTCCGCGACGTCTACATCGACGGCATCGCCGCCCGGATCGATCATGAAGAGATGCGCCGGGAGGCGGCGCGGTTCGAGGGGGAGGCGCTTACCGACCCGCTGACCGGGCTGCCCAACCGACGCCGGCTGGAGCGCTACATCGCGGCCGTGGTGGCCCGGGGTGAACGGGTGGTGATCGGCGTCTGCGACCTGGACGGGTTCAAGGCGGTCAACACGCGGCACGGGCACCACTCGGGGGATCTGGTCCTGCAACGCGTCGCCGGAGTCATCAACCGGGTGATGCGTCGGGGCGACTTCGTCGCCCGCTACGGCGGCGACGAGTTCGTGGTGGTGCTGCCGGAAGCGGGGATGACCGAGGCGGCCGAGGTGGCCCGGCGGATCGACGCCGCCGTGCGCACCGAGGACTGGGAGTCACTGGTGCCCGGCACCCCGGTCGGCGTCAGCATCGGCTTCGCCGAGGTGGGCGCCGGGGGCCCCGGCCAGCGGGACGCGCTCGGCGCGGCCTTCGAGGCCGCCGACCGGGAGATGCTGCGGGCCAAGGCTCGGCCGCGCAGCGCCTGAGACTCAGCGGCGGGTCAGCTCCGCGTCGCCCGCCAGGCGCGCGGCCCGGTCCGCCTCGCTGAGCGCGTCGAGCACGCCGTCCAGCTCCCCGGCGAGCACCAGATCGAGGTTGTACGCGGTGAAGCCGATCCGATGGTCGGTGATCCGGTTCTGCGGGAAGTTGTACGTGCGGATCCGCTCCGAACGGTCCACCGTACGCACCTGGGCCTTGCGGGCGTCCGATGCGGCGGCGTCGGCCTGCTCCTGCGCGGCGGCCAGCAGCCGGGCGCGCAGGATCCGCATCGCCTGCTCCCGGTTCTGCAGCTGGGACTTCTCGTTCTGGCAGGAGACCACGATGCCGGTGGGCAGATGGGTGATCCGCACCGCCGAGTCGGTGGTGTTCACCGACTGGCCGCCGGGACCGGACGAGCGGAACACGTCGATGCGCAACTCGTTCGGGTCGATGGTGACATCGACCTCCTCGGCCTCCGGCAGCACCAGTACGCCGGCCGCGCTGGTGTGGATGCGCCCCTGCGACTCGGTGACCGGGACCCGCTGCACCCGGTGCACGCCGCCTTCCCACTTCAACCGGGACCAGACGCCGTTGCCGCCCTCGGGCACACCTTTCGTCTTGATCGCCAGCGAGACGTCCTTCACCCCGCCGAGGTCGGAGTCCTGCGCGTCGATCACCTCGGTGACCCAGCCGCGCCGCTCCGCGTACCGGGTGTACATGCGTAGCAGGTCACCGGCGAACAGCGCGGACTCCTCACCGCCCTCGCCCGCCTTGATCTCGACGATGACGTCCTTGGCGTCGTGCGGGTCGCGCGGGATGAGCAGCTCGGCGAGGCGATCCTCAAGCGCCGGCAGCGTCGCCGCGATCGTCTCGGCCTCGGTCGCGAAGGAGGTGTCCTCGGCGGCCAGTTCCCGCGCCGCGGCGAGATCCGCCCGGGCCTGCTCCAACTCGGCGGCGGCCCGGTGCAGCGGCACCAGCTCGGCGTAGCGACGGCCGACCCGACGGGCGGTGCCCTGGTCGGCGTGGATCGCGGGGTCGGCCAGCCGCTTCTCCAACTCGGCGTACTCGTCGAGGAGGCCGGTGAGGCGTTCACTGCTCATGCTGGGGATGGCTCCTTGCTGACTGTCGGAAACCCCGCGCGGTGCTCCGCCGGTCGCTTCGCGGCGGAAACCGGGACACAGACGGCCGACGCCCGCGCCCGGCGGTGAACCGGACGCGGGCGTCAGACGAGGAGCTACTTGGCCTTCTTGCCCTGAACCTTGGCGTACTTCTGCTGGAACTTCGCGACCCGACCAGCGGTGTCCAGCACCCGCTGCTTGCCCGTGTAGAACGGGTGGCAGGCGCTGCACGTCTCGACGTGGATCGAGCCGCCCTTGGCGGTGCTGCGGGTGGTGAAGGTGTTACCGCAGGAGCAGCTGACCTCGGTGGTCACGTACTCCGGGTGGATGTTGGGCTTCATGTCGCCTCGGTCCTCTCGTCTGTGGTCGCCGGGTCGCCCCTGGCCTGCCGCTGCCTGCCGTGGGGGGCGTGAACCGGAACCGGTGGCCGATTGACCAGTCTGCCATGGGCTTCGGTGGGCCCGGGAATCGGGCCGCACCAGTTGGTCGCCGGTAGCAACATCGGGCCTCGCGTACGCATTCCCACCGCCCCCGTGAAGCATTCCTCGGCCGTCCCACGCCGTGCTCCGGCCGATCCGGGTACGCGAAGGGGCGTAGCCGGCCGGCCACGCCCCTTCGTCGATCTTCGTCGGTGGAGTTACTCCCCCGGCGTCGACTTGGCGATCTGCATCAGGAACTCGATGTTGGTACGGGACTGCTTCAGCCGGTCCAGCAGGAGATCCAGCGCCGCCTGCGAGTCCAGCGAGTGCAGCACCTTGCGGAGCTTGTGCACGATGGCCAGCTCCTCCGGCGCGAGCAGGATCTCCTCCTTACGCGTACCGGACGGGTGGATGTCGATGGCCGGGAAGGTCCGCTTGTCGGCGATCTTCCGGTCCAGCTTCAGCTCCGCGTTACCGGTGCCCTTGAACTCCTCGAAGATGACCGTGTCCGCCATGGAACCGGTCTCCACCAGGGCGGTGGCGAGGATGGTCAACGAGCCGCCGTTCTCGATGTTGCGCGCCGCGCCGAGGAACCGCTTCGGCGGGTACAACGCGGTGGAGTCGATACCACCCGACATGATCCGGCCGCTGGCCGGTGCCGCCAGATTGTACGACCGGCCGAGCCGGGTCACCGAGTCGAGCAGCACGACCACGTCGTGACCCAGCTCGACCAGGCGCTTGGCCCGCTCGATCGCCAGCTCGGCGACGGTGGTGTGGTCCTGCGGCGGGCGGTCGAACGTGGCCGCGATGACCTCGCCCTTGACCGACCGCTGCATGTCGGTGACCTCTTCGGGCCGCTCGTCCACCAGCACCACCATCAGGTGGCACTCCGGGTTGTTGTGCGTGATGGCGTTGGCGATCGCCTGGAGCACCATGGTCTTACCGGCCTTCGGCGGCGAGACGATCAGCGCCCGCTGCCCCTTGCCGATCGGCATGACCAGATCGATGACCCGGGTGGTGAGGATGTGCGGCTCGGTCTCCAGCCGCAGCCGCTCCTGCGGGTACAGCGGAGTGAGCTTGTAGAACTCCGGCCGGCGCTTGGCCTCGTCCGGCTCCATCCCGTTGATGGTGTCCAGCCGGACCAGCGGGTTGTACTTGTCGCGTCGCTGCTCGCCGTCGCGCGCCGCCCGGACCGCGCCGGTGATCGCGTCACCGCGTCGCAGGCCGTACTTCTTGATCTGGGACATCGACACGTAGACGTCGTTGGGGCCGGCCAGGTAGCCGGTGGTCCGGACGAACGCGTAGTTGTCGAGCACGTCCACGATGCCGGCCACCGGCACGAGCACGTCGTCCTCGCCGACCTGCGGCTCACGGCCACCGTCGCCGCCGGAATCGTTGCGGTCACCGCGGCCCCGCCGACGATCCCGGAAGCGACTGCGCCGGCTGCGCCGACCGCCGCTCTCGCCGTCGTCGTCACCGTCGTTGTCCCGCTCGGCGCGCTGTCCACGGTCACCACGGTCACCACGGTCGCCGCGCTCGGCACGGTCACCCCGATCGCCGCGCTCAGCGGCACGGTCGCCCCGATCGGCACGCTCTGCGCGGTCGCCGCGGTCGCCGCGGTCGGCACGCTCACCGCGATCGGCACGATCGGCACGGTCGCCGCGATCGGCGCGCTCAGCCCGGTCGGGGCGGTCGCCGCGCTCAGCCCGCTCGCCCCGATCGGCGCGTTCAGCACGGTCGGCGCGTTCAGCGCGGTCGGCGCGTTCAGCACGGTCGGCGCGTTCAGCACGGTCGGCGCGTTCAGCACGGTCGGCGCCACGGTCACGGCCGGACCGGCCCTCGGACCGCTCGCCCTCGGCGGCGGTCTCCTCGGCACGCGGTTCCGCCACGGCGGTCCGGCTACGCCGGGTACGGCCGCGCCCTTCGCTCTCGACGCTTGCGGCCGGCTGTTCGGCACCACGGCGCTCGGCCTCCGGCCGCTCAGCCGTGTCTCGTACCTCCGCGTGCACCTCCTCGCGGACCGGTGCGGCGGCCGCCGCGACCTCGGCCCGTGGTCGAGGGGCTCCGGCAGCGCCGCCCTGCCGCTCGGTGATCGCGCTGATCAGCTCGCCCTTACGCATGCGAGCCGTCCCCGAGATGCCGAGCGACGCGGCCAGGCTCTGCAGCTCCGGCAGCAGCATCGCCGACAGACCGGTGCCGCTGCGCCGACGGCGGGCGGGGGCAGCGGTGGTGGCATCGCCAGCGACGTTGGAAACATCCGACGTCACGTCGGTGGTGTCGCTCAATGGATTCCTTCCCTCGATAGGCCGGGACTGCCCGGAATCGACAACAGGTGGCCGGGCGGCCTCGGTACACCCGCCTCGCATGACGCTTCGCGGGAGTCTGTAACACAGCAGCCGGTCGGTCTCCCGACCCACCAGATGGAGCGGTGAGCGGGGTTTCGCCGTCTGCGGCGACCAGTGAAGACTGCGGTGCGGCGTGGGCCTAGGCAGGGGTGACGGGCTTACCGCCGAAAGCTTCGGGGGTGCGCCGACCCGCAGGGAGATCGCATGCTTCGCGGCTGTGCTAAGTCTAGAGCGTAATCAACTCTTGCGACCTGCGGCAACAGGGTCCCGCTCCGCGTGTCCGAGTCTACCCCGCTCGACCTGCGCCCCGCATACGTCTACCGGCAACCGCAGCAGCCGCCAATCTGTTCCCGCGTCGAATCCTACCGGCAGCGCGGACAGCGCGAGCACGCTGGGGCCGGCCCCACTGACCACGGCCGCCACACCGGCCGCACGCAACCCGTTGACCAGCGCACTTGTGCCCGGCATCGAGGGCGCCCGCCAATCCTGGTGCAACCGGTCGGCGGTCGCCGGCAGCAGTAGTGCCGGCTGCGCGGTCAATGCGTGCACCAGCAGTCCCGCGCGGCCGGCGTTGAACGCGGCGTCGCCGTGCGGCACCGTGGCCGGCAGCGCCGCGCGGGCCGTGGCGGTCAGCCCGCGCTCGGTCGGCACCAGCACCGTGGGGCGTACGCCGTCGGCCACCGGCAGCGACACCGCCCGCGCGCCGGCCGGCTCCGTCCAGGCCAGGGTGAAGCCACCGAGCAGGCAGGGCGCGACATTGTCCGGATGCCCCTCGATCTCGGCGGCCAGTCGCAGCACCGCGTCGTCGTCGAGGCGACTCGCGCCCTCCGTCACCAGCGCCCGGGCCAGCAGCACCCCGGCGACGATCGCCGCAGATGAGGAGCCGAGCCCACGCGCCTGCGGGATGCGGTTGACGCACTCCACCGCCAGCCCGGCCGGTTGCCCGCCAAGGACGTCGAAGGCCACCCGCATGGCGCGTACCACCAGGTGCCCGTCGTCGACCGGCAGGTCGCCGGCGCCCTCGCCGGTCACCGTCACCGTCACGCCGCCGGCCGTCACCTCGGCGGCGACGTCGTCGTAGAGCGCGAGGGCCAGCCCGAGCGCGTCGAAACCCGGACCCAGGTTCGCACTGGTGGCGGGGACCCGGACCCGGACTGGTTCGGCGACGAATGTGGTCGACACGCCGCCCATGCTAGTGAAGTGCCCAGGGCCGCTCGCCGGGCCTGGCCCGACTACCGGTTCTCCGCGGCGGCGGGTGGCGACGCGGCGAGCGACAGACGCCGGGTCGCGATCCGCCAGCCGACCGCGTAGACCAGGGTGACCAGGCCGCAACCGGCCAGGACGACACGCTCGTCGACGACGTCCACGACCACGGCGACCACCAGTTGACTGACGGAGATCGCCAGGGTCGCCAGCATCATGTCGGTGGCGAAGACCCGACCCCGTAGCCGGTCCGGCACTTCACCCTGCAAGGCGAAGTTCGACATCACCCAGTTGCTGCCACCGGCGAAGTGGGCCACGAAGACCAGGACCAGCACCAGCGGAAACCAGGCCGCCACCGAGGTGCCGAGGTAGGCCAGACCGTACGCCGACATGGACAGTGCCAGGCCGGGCAGCAGCCAGGCGCGGTTGGTCAGCACCCGACGCATCATGATCGGGCCGACCAACGCGCCGGCACCGCGGACGGCGAACAGCAGGCCGGCGCCGAGCGCGCCGACCCCGTACACCCCGGCGAGCAGCGGGAAGACGGTCAGCACGCCGTTGCCGAGACCCACCGCCGACTTGACCGTCACCAGCGCCAGCACCCGCGGTCGGTGCCCGATGTAGACCAGCGCCTCGCGGATGGCCACCCAGGTCTGCGGCGGGCTCGCGCCCAACTCGCGGGGTGCCTGCAACGGACGGCGGATGAGCGTGGCCAGGCTCGCGGCGACCACCAACCCGACGGCACCGACCCAGAAGCACGCGTACGGTCCGGCCGCCGCGCTGAGCACCCCACCGAGCGAGGCGCCGACGACGGTCATCGTGCCCCACGCCGAACCGGCCACCGCGTTGCCGGCGGCCAGTTCATCCGAATCGAGCACGTTCGGCAGCGCCGCCTGGGCCGCCGGCGAATAGAACGCCTTGGCCACCGCGACCACGCCGATGCCGAGCAGCGCCAGCCAGGCCGTGCCGGCATCGCGTACCCCGAGCAGCAGCAGGACCCCGACCAGCGCGGCGACGTTCGAGACGATCATGATCGTGCGTCGGTCGAACCGGTCCGCGATGGTGCCGGTGTACGGCAGCAGCAGCGCCACGATGCCGGTGTCCACCGCGAGCACCAGGGCGCCCCACACGCCACTGCCGGTCAACTTCGGCAGCAGCACCAGCAACGGCACCATGACGAACCAGTCGGCCCCGAAAACCACCAGCTCGGCCAGGAAGAGATTGCGGAAGTTCCGGTTGCGGGTGAGGACCGAGAGGGTGGACGCCACGGAGCGGACCATACCCGGCCACCGTCCGTGGCTGAGTCGGAGCGCGGACATCCCCGGAGGGCCCGAGGACCCTCCGGGGACGCCTGGTCACCCGTTCGGTGGGAACGGCGAGTTGCGGGTCTTCGGCAGCCGGAGCACCTCGAACTGATCGGTGTTCTCGATCAACGCCCCGGAGGGTGCCGCCGGTACCGGCCGGCTCTCCCGCCGGTCCGCGTCCGTGGCACCGGTCCCCGCGCCCACCGGCGCCCGGCCGGTGGTGTCATCGGCCTCGTCGACCTCGCCGCCGCCCGATCCCTCGGTGGGGTCGCCGTACCGTCGCCGCCGCCACGCCCGCACCGACACCTTGGTGTCCTCCACCATGGCGTACAGCGTCGGCACCAGGATCAGCGTGAGCAGGGTGGAGGTGAGCAGGCCGCCGATCACCACGATCGCCAGCGGCCGCGAGATGAAACCACCCTCCCCGGTGAGGCCGAAGGCCATCGGCGTCAACGCGAAGATGGTGGCGATCGCGGTCATCAGGATCGGCCGCAGGCGGTGGCGTCCGCCCTCGACCACCGCCTCCCGCACCCCCAATCCCTGCGCCCGGTACTGGTTGACCAGATCGAGCAGCACGATGGCGTTTGTCACCACGATGCCGACCAGCATGAGCACGCCGATCAGCGCCGGCACGCTCAGCGCGGTGCCGCTGGCCAGCAGCAGGGCGACCGCGCCGGTGGCGGCGAACGGAATGGAGACCAGCAGGATCAGCGCCTGGACCACGCTACGGAACGTCGCCATCATGATCAGGAAGACGATCGCGATCGCCGCGAGCACGGCCAGGCCCAGATCGGCGAAGGTCTCCCGCTGCTCGGCGCTGACCCCGCCCAGGGAGAACGTGGCCCCCGGTACGTCGATCGCGTCGAGGCGGCTCTGCAACTCGGTGCTGATCGCACCCAGATCGGAGCCGGTGACCGTGCCGGTCACCGAGACGCTGCGCTCACCGTCGATCCGCCGTACCTGCTGCGGACCGGTGGTCTCCGTGACATCGGCGACGTCGTCCAGCCTGACCGCGCCCACCGGCAGGGCCCGCAGCTCCGCCAGGGTCACCGGCGGTGCCGCCGACAGGCGCAGCACCACGTCCCGGGCGGCGCCGTCGACGGTCACCTGACCGAGCGGCGTACCCCGGAACGCCTGCGACACCAGTTGACCGACGGCGGCCTCGGTGAGCCCGGCCCGGCTGGCCGCCTCGCGGTCGACGGTCACGTCGACCCGAGGTACCCGTTCGGCCAGGGTGGTCGAGACGTCCTCGACCCCGCCGATGCCGGTCATGGCCGCCTCGGCCTCCTTCGCGGCGGCGGCCAACACCTCCGGGTCGGCGGCCCGGACGACGACCGCCAGCTCGTTGGCGGACGCCCCGCCCTGGCCGGCCGGGAACGTGATCTCTCCGGCCTCGGCGCCGAGCGCCGCGAGCCGGTCCCGCAGCACACCGCGCATCGCCTTGGCGTCGGTCTCCCCGCCGAGACGCAAGGCGTAGTTGGCCACGTTGTTGCCGGCGCTGCCGGCCCAAGGGGTGTCGCCGCCACCGGCGGTGACCTGGTACGACTCGATGCCCGGGGTGTCCGCCAGCACCGCCTCGACGCGACGGGCCGCCGCGTCGGTGCCGACCAGCCCGGTGCCCACCGGTAGTTCCTGGCGGACGTTGAGAGTGTCCTGGCCGGAGTCGTCGAGGAAGTTCGTCTCCAGCTGTCGGGCCAACCCGAAGGTGCCGAACAGCACCAGCAGCCCCGCCGCCAGGGTCGCCCAACGGTAGGCCCGCCGCCCGGTGGCGAACCGGATCACCGGCAGGTACGCCCGCTGCAACGGGCTGCGCAGCTCGCGCTCCTCCGCCGCCCGGCGGACCGCCGCCCCATCGGCCGCACCGCTGACCGGCTTGAGGAACCAGTACGCGAGCACCGGGATCACCGTCAGCGACACCAGCAGCGAGGCGAGCAGCGCCACGGTGACCGTGATCGCGAAGGGGGCGAAGAGCTGACCGACGAAACCACCGACCAGGGCGATGGGCGCGAAGACGGCCACCGTGGTCAACGTCGACGCGGTGACGGCACCGGCCACCTCGCGTACGGCCGTGAGAATCGCCTGCCGTTTCGACCCGCCGTACGTCAGGTGCCGCTTGATGTTCTCCAGCACGACGATCGAGTCGTCCACCACTCGGCCGACCGCGACCGTCAACGCGCCGAGGGTGAGCAGGTTGAGCGAGTAGTCACCGATCCAGAGGGCGATCAGCGCGACCACCACCGACAGCGGGATGGAGACCGCGGTGACCACAGTGGAGCGCACCGACAGCAGGAACACCAGGATGACCACCACGGCCATGATCAGACCCAGCAGGCCCTCGGTGCTCAGCGTCTTGATGGACTTCTCCACGAACGGTGCCTGGTCGAGCACGACGGTCAGCTCGGCGCCGGTGGCGGAGCGCAGGTCGTCGAGCCGGTCGGCGACCGCGTGCGAGATCTCCACGGCGTTGCCGTCCGGGTCGGCGGTGACCGCGATGCCGAGGCTCTCCCGGCCGTTGGTCCGGGTGATCGCGGTGGCCGGGGCGAGCTGCTCCTCGACCGTGGCGACGTCGCCGAGTCGGACCGGACCGGCCTTTTTGACCGGCGGGGCGACGATCACACCGCGCAGCTCGTCCAGGGTGGTCAGCGGTGTGCCCACCTGGACCGGCAGGGTGCGCTCGCCGTCCAGCACAGCGCCGGCCGGCACCGCCACGCCGTTGGCCCGCAACGCGGTGCCGATCGCGGTCGGCTGCACCTTCGCCCTCGCCAACTTCGCCGGATCCGGTGTGATCACCACAAGTTCGTCCCGGACGCCGGTCAGCTCGACGCCACGTACGCCGTCGATCGCCGCCAGTTCCGGCACCACGGTGTCCCGCAGCTTCCCGGCGAGGATCCGCTCGTCGTCGTCGCCGGACGCGGCCAGCACCACCGCTGGCAGGTCGTCGGTGCTGCCCGCGATCACCTGCGGGTCGACGCCCTCCGGCAGGGTGGTCCGGTTGATCGCGGTCTGCATCCTGCTGACCATGTCGTCGAGTTCGGTGCCGAACTCGTACTGCACCTGGATGGTGGTCAGGCCCTCACGGGAGGTCGAGATGACCGAGTCGAGGCCGGAGATGCCGCGCAGGCTGTTCTCGATCGGCTCGGCGACCTCGGACTCGACGACCTCCGGTGCGGCACCGGGGTACTGGGCCACGATGAAGGCGGCGGGAAACTCCAGCGACGGCAGGAGTTGCTGCTTCAGTGACGGCACGGCGTACGCACCGAACGCCGTGGTCACCACCGCGATGAGGGCTACCAGCCCTCGGTTGGCGAGGCTGAATCTGGCGAGCAGCGACATCGCGTGGCTCACTCCTGAGGGAGACGGTCGAGGGGTACGAGCAGTGTGCCCGACCCGGTCGGTCTGCCGGCCTCCGGGGCGGTCGAGGTCCCGGCGGTACCGATCCGCAGCGATGCCACCAGATCGCGGTACAGCTCGTCGGTGCGGAGCAGGGTGGCGTGGTCACCGACGGCCCGGACCCGACCGCGGTCCATCACGACGATCTGATCAGCGTCGAGCACGGTGGAGAGCCGGTGGGCGATGGTCACCACCGCGCCCGCCGCCGCCCGCTGTCGCACGCACCGGCCGACCGCCGCCTCGGTCAGGCCGTCGACCTGGGAGGTGGCCTCGTCGAGCAACAGCACGTCGGGGGTACGCAGCACCGCCCGGGCCAACGCGATGCGCTGCCGCTCGCCGCCCGAGACGGTGGTGGCGCTCAGCGGCGTGTCCAGCCCGAGGTCGAGCGAGCCGACCTTGTCGTGCAGGTCGACCGCGCGCAGTGCGGCCCAGAGTTCCTCGTCGCCGGCATCAGGGTGGGTGAAGCGGAGGTTGTCCCCGATGGTGCCCGGCACCACCGGCGCCTCCTGCTCGACGTAGGCCAGCCGACCACGGATCTCGGCGGGGGTGTGCTCCGGGTAGGGACGGCCGTACAGCAGCAACCGGCCCCGCTCCGGTTCGAGGAAGCGCAGCAGCAGGGAGAACAGGGTGGTTTTGCCGGCACCGGAGGGCCCGACGATCGCGGTGTGGCCACGCCGGGGAATTGCCAGGTCGATGCCGCGTACGGCGGGTGCCGCCCCCGGTGCGTACCGTGCGGTGACGCCCTCAAAGGTCAGCACGACGTCGCCGGATTCCGATCCGCCGGGTCCGAGCGGCCCGGCGGGCGCCGGTACCGGCTGGCTGGCCGGCCGGGAACCGGGCTCGACCGCAATGGCCTCGATCTCCCGCAGGCGGCCGGCGGCCGCCATGCCGGCCTGCATGGCCGTCATGTTCTGGGTCAACTCGCTGATCGGCCCCATCAACTGGAAGGCGTAGAGCAGAAAAGCGATCAAGGTGGACACCTCGATCAGGCCACGCTCGGCCCGCGCCGCCCCGAATCCGAGGATGACGATCACGGCGAGCTGGATGCCCGTCCAGGAGATGGTCCAGACGGTCGCAGCTCGGCGGGCGGCTCGGATGCCGTGCCGTGCCGAGTCCTCGGCGTGCCTGGTGATCAGACCTGCCTGTCGCTGCTCGGCGCGGCTGGCCTTGACCGTACGAATGGCGCGCAGCGAGCCCTCCAGGGCCCCGCCGAGCCGTCCCACCGACTCCTGCGCCGCCTCCTGGGCCCGCCCGATCGACGGCAGCAGCAGACCCATCAGCACTGCGACGACCACGACCGCGACCATGGTGGTGGCCAGCAGCACCACATCGAGCGTGCCCATCAGCACGAGCGTCCCGACCAGCGCCACCGCACCGTTGATCAGGCCGACGAGGCTGCCGGACGCCTGGTGCAGCAACCCCGGGTCGGAGGTCGCCCGGGTGACCAGCTCGCCGCCCGGCCGGCGGGTCAGTTGATCGATCCGGGCAGCGAAGTAGCGGCGGATCACCCCGGACCGCGCGTCGAGCACCACCCGCTCGGCGACGCCGCCCATCAGCATCCACTGCCACAGCGAGATGCCGGCGCCGACGATGACGAGGGCGAACAGCACGGTCACCGGCCGGGACAGCGAGCCACCGGCGCCGAGGGTGTCCAGTACCCACTTGGTCACCAGCGGGGTGGCCAGCCCGGCCGCGTTGGCCAACAGGCCGAGCAGCAGTCCGAGCAGCATGGCCGGCCAGTGCGGCCGTAGATAGGCGAGCAGCAGGTAGGTCCGGCCCCGGCGGGCGGCCGGCTGGGGGTCGCTCGGTTCAGCAACGGCGATCTCAGTCACTCCGTTATGGAACACTTATGTTCCGTTCCGGGCAAGCAAAATTCTGAAACTGCACATTGGTACCCTCTGTCCGTGGTGACCACCGAGGAGACCGGCAGTCGGGCGCGGACCCGGCAGGCGATCCTGCAGGCCGCGATCGAGGTACTGAGCCGCAATCCGGCGGCCAGCCTGGGCGAGATCGCCACCGCCGCGCAGGTCGGCCGGACCACCCTGCACCGATACTTCGCCGAGCGGTCGGACCTGCTGGCCGGCGTGGTCGAGGAGG
>NZ_JAGPXQ010000061.1:0-27364 GCF_018070435.1 Micromonospora sp. C51
GTGGGGGTGGGGGTGGGGTGCGGGGGCCGAGGAGGAGGACGTAGGTGAGGAAGGCGAGCCAGGTGGTGGCGCCGAGCGCGATGCGGATGGGCGCTGACAGGGGGGCGGGGGTGATGAAGGCCTCGATCAGCGCTGCGACGGCGAAGAGGGCGACCAGACCGACGGCGACCAGCACGCCGTCGCGTCCCGCCCGGGCGACCGCCTGCCCCCGGGTCAACTGCTCCGGCGGCGCGATCCAGGCCCACCCGATGCGCAGGCCCACCCCGGCGGCGACGAACACGCCTGTCAGTTCCAGCAGGCCGTGCGGAGTGATCAGGCCGAAGAAGACATCCGCCCGGCCGTAGGAGACCATCACCCCGCCGACCACGCCGATGTTTATCGCGTTCTGCCAGAGCAGGTAGCCGACGGGCACGATCAGCACCCCCGCCGCCAGACACTTCGCCGCCAACCAGGCGTTGTGCGTCCACAGGTGGAAGGCGAACGTCGGCGCGGAGAACTCCGTGTAGTAGCCGGCGAAGCCGGACTCGACCAGGTTGGCGGCCTCGTCGTCGCCGATGAACGCCGCCGCCGTCTCCGGGTTGTCCGCCACGAACCACATCAGGGTGAAGGTGAGCAGGGTGAAGGCGGTCGCCACCGCGCACCACCACGGCGCCGCCCGCCAGATCGCGCCCGGCAGGCCGACCAGCAGAAATCGCCGTACGGCCGACCAGGAGGGTCGGCGCCGGCCGGTGAGCCGCGCCCGCGCCCGCAGCACCACCTGGGACAGCTCGCTGACCAGCGCCGGGTCCGGCGAGCGGCTACGCAGCACCGACAGTTGAGTGGCCGCCCGCTGGTAGAGCGCGACCAGTTCGTCGACCTCGGCCGGGTCGAGCCGCCGCTGACCACAGAGTTGATTCAGCCGACGCCACTGCCCGCCGTGCTCCGCGACGTACGCGTCGACATCCACCAGCCACCTCCGACCGCGCGATCATAGTGTTCACTGTCGGGGTGAGCACAGCGGCGCGAGCGTGGACCGCCCCGGGTTGGGGCGACGCCGGGCTGGTCAGCGGCGAGGCCGTCGAGTTGGACGTACGGGCCGCGCGGGTCGGCTCCCGGGTGCTCGCCCTCCTGCTCGACGTGCTGGTGCAACTGGTGGCCGGGCTGCTGCTCGCCGCGCTGGCCGGGCTGGTCCTGGCCGCCCTGCCGTACGGGATGCTCGACGCGGCGATGGAACGCGCCCTGCTCACCGTCGGGCTCGTCCTGCTGCTGGTCGGCTATCCGGTGCTCTGTGAACGGTTCAACGACGGCCGGACGCCGGGCAAGGCGGTGGTCGGGCTGAGGGTGGTGAGCCTCGACGGCGCTCCCGTCGGGTTCCGGCAGTCGCTGACCCGGGCGCTGGTCGGGGTCGCCGTGGAGTGGCCCGGTCTGGTGCTGCCGCTGCTGTCCTGGGCGGTCGGGCTGACCGTGATGCTCAGCGACACTCGTGGCCGGCGTCTCGGCGACCTGGCGGCGGGCACCCTGGTGGTGCACACCCGGCCCGCGACGAGGTGGCGGCCGGTTCCGGCGACGGTGCCGGACCTGGCAGGTTGGGCGTACTCGCTGGATTTGAGCCGGCTGGACGCCGAGCTGGCGCTGGCCGTCCGGCAGTACCTGGCCCGGGCCCACGGGTTCAGCGAGCCGGCGCGCGGCGAGTTGGCCCGGCTGCTGTGGCGGCAGGTCGCCGCGGTGACCAGCCCACCGCCACCGGCCGGGCGATCAGAGGTGGCCTGTCTGGCCGCCGTCATCGCCGAGCGGCACCGGCGGGCCCGTCGCCTCCTCGCCGGTGAACGCACGCTCACCGAGGCGCTGTGGTCGCAGTTCCGGGCCACTCCCACCGATGATCCACTTGGGCGGTCGGCATGAGAGGTTTCGGGCCTTGGCTCGCGGTGCTGGCGGTGGTGCTGCTACTCAGCGCGCTGCGGCTACGCACCCTGGCGGCACTGGTATCGGTGGTCTGGCTGCTCTGGTGTGTCTGGACGTGGATCCGCCCCACCCGCCACCGCCGTCCCCGCTGACCGCTCACCGGCCCGGATGATCAGGCGGCGGGCCCCGACGTCGGCCGCCGCGCCGCCACCTGGACGGCCACCCCCCGGGGTCGGCCGGTGCGGTCGGCCCCGGGGGTGGCGTCGATGCTCAGTAGCGGTAGTGGTCCGGCTTGAACGGGCCCTCCACAGCGACGCCGAGGTAGGCGGCCTGCTCCTTGGAGAGCGTGGTCAGCTTGGCGCCGAGCGCGTCCAGGTGCAGCCGGGCGACCTTCTCGTCGAGGTGCTTGGGCAGCACGTACACGCCGATCGGGTACTCGTCGGTCTTGGTGTACAGCTCGATCTGGGCGATCGTCTGGTTGGCGAACGAGTTCGACATGACGAAGCTGGGGTGGCCGGTGGCGTTGCCCAGGTTCAGCAGGCGGCCCTCGGAGAGCACGATGATCGCGTGACCGTCGTCGAACTTCCAGAGGTCGACCTGCGGCTTGATGTTCTCCCGGGTGACATCCGAGCGCTTCGCCAGGCCGGCCATGTCGATCTCGTTGTCGAAGTGGCCGATGTTGCCGACGATGGCCTGGTGCTTCATCCGGGCCATGTGCTCGTTGGTGATGACGTCGTAGCAGCCGGTGGCGGTGATGAAGATGTCAGCCTGCTCGACCACGTCTTCCAGGGTGGCCACCTGGTAGCCGTCCATCGCCGCCTGGAGCGCGCAGATCGGGTCGACCTCGGTCACCACGACCCGGGCGCCCTGGCCGCGCAGCGACTCGGCGCAGCCCTTGCCCACGTCGCCGTAGCCGAACACGACGGCCATCTTGCCGCCGATGAGCGTGTCGGTGGCCCGGTTGATGCCGTCGATCAGCGAGTGGCGGCAGCCGTACTTGTTGTCGAACTTGCTCTTGGTCACCGAGTCGTTGACGTTGATCGCCGGGAAGAGCAGCGTGCCGGCGCGGTGCATCTCGTAGAGCCGGTGCACGCCGGTGGTGGTCTCCTCGGTGACGCCCTTGATGCCGGCGGCGATCCGCGTCCACCGCTGGCCGCTCGCGGCCAGCGAGCGGTGCAGCAGGCCGAGGATGACCGCGTACTCCTCGGAGTCGGCGGACTCGACCGGCGGCACGGCGCCGGCCTTCTCGAACTCGGCACCCTTGTGGACGAGCAACGTGGCGTCGCCACCGTCGTCCAGGATCATGTTCGGGCCGTCCCCGTCGGGCCAGTCGAGCACCTGCTCGGTGCACCACCAGTACTCGTCAAGGGTCTCGCCCTTCCAGGCGTACACCGGAACACCTGACGGTGCGTCGACGGTGCCCTCGGGGCCGACGACGATCGCGGCGGCGGCGTGGTCCTGGGTGGAGAAGATGTTGCAGGACGCCCAGCGGACCTGCGCGCCGAGCGCCACCAGGGTCTCGATCAGGACGGCGGTCTGGATCGTCATGTGCAGCGACCCGGTGACCCGCGCTCCCGCGAGCGGCTGCGCGTCGGCGAACTCACGCCGGATCGCCATCAGGCCGGGCATCTCGTGCTCGGCGAGGCGGATCTCCTTGCGCCCGAACTCGGCGAGCGACAGATCCGCCACCTTGTAGTCGCCCTCGGCGACAGTACGCGGCCGGACCTCGGACGACGTGCCAGTGGCGGACGCCGGGAGGGTGCTGGTCATGAAAGCTCCTGTCGGACGATGGTGCTGCGCAACCTCCCACCTTACGCGCGTTGACGGCGCACGGTCGGGGTGGTTACGGACAGCGCACGGGGCGGCCGGTGTGGACGTGTGCCGTCCATCTCCGTCCGCCCCGTGCATCCCCCCGGTTTGGTTCCCCCGCGCGTTCTCGGACCATCGTCGCGATAACGCTACGCACCTATAGAGTCACACTGAGCAAGGGTCGAGTCAAGCTATTCCGGGAAAGTCGGACTTGTCGGTCGACGGGTGTTCTCGCCCAAGACTCGACACTGACTCAGACCCGGCCGGTGGAGGCGATGTACGTCTCACCCTCGCCGGTGACCGTGAGTGAACCGCCAGCGGCCGGTCCCACCGCCGCCCGGCCGGGGCCGAGGGTCACTGGCGCCACCCCGTCGGTCACGGTGGTCCGGCCGGCGGTGCAGAGCACCACCCGGGGGCCCGGCACCGCCAACGTCACCTCGGGCCGCCCGTCGCCGACGGTCACCCGGTGCAGCGCGAAGTCGTCCACCGGCACCGGCCAGGTGACCACCCCGTCGGCGACCTCTCGGGGCGCGACGACCGGCCGGTCGAGCACCTCGAAGCGGAGCACCCGCAGCAGTTCGGCCACGTCCACGTGCTTCGGGGTCAACCCGCCCCGCAGCACGTTGTCGCTGGCGGCCATCACCTCCACGCCAGTGCCGCGCAGGTAGGCGTGCAGGTTGCCGGCCGGCATCCAGATCGCCTCACCCGCGGCCAGCCGCACCCGGTTGAGCAGCAACGCCACCAGCACGCCGGGGTCAGCCGGGTACGCATCGGCCAACCGGGCCACCAGGTCCGCGTCCGGGCCGTCCGCTGCCCGGGCCGCCGCCACCAGGCCGGCCCGCTCCGCCGTCGGCCACTCCAGGAGCCGGCGTACGGCCTCGGCCAGCCCCGCCGGCCCGGCGGCCAACGCGTCGAGCACCGGCCGCAGCTGTGGTACGCCCAGCGCAGCGAGCGCCCGCGCGGACGCGGCAGGATCCCGGAACCCGCACAACGCCTCCATCGGCCCGAGCGCCACCAGCAACTCCGGCTTGTGGAACGGGTCGACGTAGTTGCGGTGCCCACCGGAGCGGACCTGCTCGGCGGCGTGACCGGCCCGCGCCTGTTCGGCGTCCGGATGGGCCTGAAGGCTCAGCGGAGCCGCCGCGGCCAGCACCTTGAGCAGGAACGGCAGCCGGGGGCCGAACCGGTCGAGCACCGGGCGGCCGAGCCACTGGACGGGCTCGGCGGCGAGTACCTCGGTGAGCGCGATCCGCCCAGCGTCACGCTCGACGGTGGCCGGCGCGCCCGGATGCGCACCGAGCCAGAGCTCCGCCTCAGGTACGGCGCTCGGTGCCGGCCGCCCCTGAAGTTCGGCGATCGCCGAGCGGGAGCCCCAGGCATAGTCCTTGATCGGCCCGTGCAGCGGTTCCACCCGGTCAGCTCCCAGCGTGCCCGGACGTGGTGGAGGACCCGGACGGGGGCCGGTAGATGTCCGGTTCGAGGTAGATGACCCGGGCGACCGGCACGGCGGCCCGGATCCGCTCCTCCACCGCGTCGATGCCCTGGGCCACCTCCTCGGCTGACTCGCACCGCGACACCGCGACCTTCGCGGCCACCATCAGCTCCTCCGGACCGAGGTACAGCGTCTTCATGTGGATGATCCGCTCCACCTCGGGGCCAGCGGTGACCGCCTGCTCGATGGCCGAGACGTCCGCCGGCTCGGCCCCCTCCCCCAACAGCAGGCTCTTGGTCTCCACGGCCAGCACGATCGCGATGGTCACCAGCAGCAGGCCGATCATCGCGGTGCCGACCGCGTCCCAGCGGCCGTTGCCGGTGGCCAGGGTCAGGCCCACCCCGAACAGGGCGAAGACCAGGCCGACCAGCGCGCCGAAATCCTCCAGCAGCACCACCGGCAGCTCCGGCGCCTTCGACCGGCGGATGAACCTGGTCCAGGACTCGCGGCCCCGGACCAGGTTCGACTCCCTGATCGCGGTACGGAAGGAGAACGACTCCATCACGATCGCCGCGAGCAGCACGGTCACCGGTACCCAGTGCCAACTGGTGATGCCGTGCGGATCGGACCACTTGTGCCACGCCTCGTAGAGCGCGAACAGACCGCCCAGGCTGAACAGCACGATCGCGACGATGAAGGCGTAGACGTAGCGCTCCCGCCCGTAGCCGAACGGGTGTTGCGGGGTGGCGGCGCGCCGGGCCCGCTTGCCACCGAGCAGCAGCAAAGCCTGGTTGCCCGAGTCGGCGACCGAGTGGATGGACTCGGCGAGCATCGACGACGAACTGGTCAACAGGAAGGCCACGAACTTCGTCACCGCGATGCCGACGTTGGCCAGCAGCGCCGCGATGATCGCCTTGCTGCCACCCTGGGTGCTCACTGGTTGGCCAGTTCCTTCATCTCGGTGATCGCCGGCACCGCCATCGGGTCCAGGCCGTGCGCCAACGCCAGATAGATCGACGCGAAGTCCGGCACCGCCACCAGGGAGGCGAGCCGCTCCAGCGCTGAACCGCCCTCGGCGGTGACCACGTCGCACCGTACGCCCCGCCGCTCGGCGAGGGTCTGCACCGCGTCCGCGCGCCTTTCCTCGACGGCCAAGGGCTCGTCAGCGTCGTCCTCGGCGTTCAGGCCACCGTCGCGCAACAGCACCAACCGCAGTCGGGTGCCCGCGCCGTCCGACTCGTCGGGATCGGCGAAGATGTCCCGCTCTCCCTCGGCCAGGCCCCCGAAAACTCCATCGAGCAGGCCGACCCGGCCGCGCCCCGCCTCGCCGAGCGCGCCGGTGACCACCGGGTACCGGGCGTTTGCCGACAGGGTGTCGCCGAAGCGGCGTGCGGCGACCGCCGCCAGCGGAGACGAGCCCCACACGATCGGGATCGACCCGGCCAGCCCGAGGGCGAGGGATTTCGCCGGATTGACGAAGGATTCGGCGGTGGGGCGACTGCGGTCCGCGTCAGCGTCCAGCCGGGCCGCCGTCTCCGCCAGGTCCGCCTCGTTGACCTTGACCAGGCCCAGGGCCCGGGCGGCGAGCAGTACCGGCACGGTAAGCCCCCAGAGGCTGGCCCGGGCCGGTGCCCGCCGGGGTACCGGGATGAACGGGGCGCGGGCCCGCTCGGCGACCGAGTGCAGTTGCGAGTCCGCCGGGCCCACCGCGACCAGCCGGGCACCCCGCCGGTGAGCGGCCTCGGCGGCGCCCAGCGCCTCCGGGCTGCGGCCGGAGGCGCTGACCGCGATCACGACGTCGGCCGCCCCGACCCAGCCGGGCACGCCGGCGAGGCGATGCGCGATCACCGGTACCGGGCACCGCGGTCCGGCGACCGTGGCCAGCACGTCACCGGTGCGTCCGGCGGTGCCGATACCGGCGATCACCACCGCCCGGGGACGTCCGTCGTCGGCGAGTACGGAGAGGTTCGCCTCGGCGGCCAGGGCGGCCGACTCGCGTACCTGTGCCCCCGCCGAGGCGGTGTGCCGCAGCATGCCCCCCGGATCGCGCTCGGCAAGCGCCTGCGGGTCGTCGAGCAGTCGTTCGTCGGCGTTGCGGTGCCCGCTGACGCCGGCGGTTCCGTCGATCACGATCCCTCCGCAGGGCCGCGCGCCTCGTCCAGCAGCAGCACCGGCACATCGTCGCGGACCTCGAAGATCCGGCCGCACTCGGTGCACGTCAGCGTCTGGACCTGCGCGTCGTAGGTCAGCGGGGCATGGTGTGTGTCCGGGCAGGCGAGGATTTCCAGCAACTGCGGGTCGAGGGCCACTGCGCGGCTCCTTCCACGTGTGCGGCTTCGCCGGTCGGAGGTGCCGACCGGCGCGAGCGATCTTATCGGCGAACCAGGTCGAGCACCTCGTCGCGCAGTGCGGTCATCCGCTCGGCGGTCGGTGCCTCGACGTTGAGCCGCAGCAGCGGCTCGGTGTTCGAGGCGCGCAGGTTGAACCACGCCCCGTCGGCAAAGCGCAGGGTGAGACCGTCCATCTCGTCGGCCTCGGCGTCCGGGTACGCGGCACGCACCTCGGTCACCTTGGCCGCCTGGTCCGCCACCGTGGAGTTGATCTCACCCGAGGCGACGTACCGTTCGTACTCGGCGGCCAGCGTGGACAGCGGCAGCGGCTGCTCGCCGAGCGCGGCCAGGGTGTGCATCGCCGCCAGCATCCCGGTGTCGGCGAACCAGAAGTCGCGGAAGTAGTAGTGCGCCGAGTGCTCCCCACCGAAGACCGCGTTGGTGCGGGCCATCTCGGCCTTGATGAAGGAGTGACCCACCCGGGCCACCACCGGCTCACCGCCATGCTCCCGAATGATCTCGGGCACGGCGCTGGAGGTGATCAGGTTGTGGATCACCGTCGAGCCAGGGTGCTTGGCCAACTCCCGAGCGGCCACCAACGCGGTGATCGCCGACGGGGAGACCGGCTCGCCGCGCTCGTCCACCACGAAGCAGCGGTCGGCGTCTCCGTCGAACGCCAGGCCGATGTCCGCGCCGTGCGCCACCACGGCGCGTTGCAGGTCCACCAGGTTGGCCGGATCCAGCGGGTTGGCCTCGTGGTTGGGGAACGTCCCGTCCAGTTCGAAGTACAGCGGCACGATCCGCAACGGCAGGGCCGCCAGAGCGGCGTCGCCGAGCACGCTCGGCACGGTGTGCCCGCCCATCCCGTTGCCGGCGTCGACCACCACGGTCAACGGCCGGATGCCGGAGAGGTCCACCAGCGTGCGCAGGTGTGCCGCGTAGTCGGGCAGCAGGTCGCGCCGCTGCGTCGGCGCGGTCGGCTCACCGATCGGCTCGTCCTTGTCGAGCAGGGCCTGCGCCCGGTCGCGGACCTCGGCCAGCCCGCTGTCCTGCCCGACCGGGCGAGCGCCGGCGTGACAGAGCTTGATGCCGTTGTACTGCGCCGGGTTGTGACTGGCGGTGAACATCGCGCCGGGCAGTCCGAGCGCCCCGGAGGCGTAGTAGACCATGTCGGTCGAGGCGAGCCCGATCTCGATGACCGGACGACCCTCGGCGCGTACCCCGGTGGCGAAGGCGGCGGCGAGCCCCGGCCCGGAGGCCCGCATGTCGTGCCCGATGAGCACCGCCTGCCCCGGCTCACCGGCGGCGTCGAGCATCTGGGCGAAGGCGACGCCGAGGGCACCGGCGACACGCTCGTCCCACTGGTCCGGCACCGTCCCACGGACGTCGTACGCCTTCACGATCCGGGACAGATCAGACACCGGTTCCACTCCTCGCCTGCGGGACGTCAACGAACCTGAGCGTATCGGAGCGGCGGCACCCGCCCCGGCTCAGCCGCCGAGCCCGCGTCCGTACTCCGGTTCGTCACCCGTCCCGGCGCCCGGCGACCGGTCCGGGTGCCCCGGCACCCCGCCCTGACCTGGCTCGACCGGCGGGCCCGAGGTCGGCGCGGCCGGACCCGGGGGCGGTACGGGTGACCGGCCCGGGGGCGGTACGGCCAGGCCGGGCGTCGACGGTGCCGGCGGGGCGGAGGTGGGCGGTACGACCCGCGCCGGTGACACCGCCGCACGGGCGGACGTGACGGGTGGGACCGGGCCGGTCGGCGCCACCGGTTCACCCGGCCGGGTCGCCTCGGTCGGGTCGGCCGGCCGGGCACCGTACACGCCGCCGGTCGGCCGGGGTACCGAGGTGCCGCCATAGACCCGGGGCGTGCCGGGCCGGCCCGCCCCGTACGCCTGACCGGGCGTCGCCGGCGCCACGTTGCCCAGGCCGTGCGGCGGTGCCGGCGCGGCACTCGGACCCGGTGGGACCGGCACGGTGCCCGGGGCGGAGGCGACCGGCGCGGCACCTTGGCCGCCGGACCGGTAGGTGGTGCCACCCGGGTTGCGCGACGGTGGGATCGCGAACCCGTCGGTCGGTTGTCCGCGATCCTTGCGGTCCTTGCGGGAGCGGTGGACCAACAGCCCGATGAGCAGTGCGCCAGCGGCGACCATGGCGATGCCGAAGTACATCACCGGCGACCCGCCGGAGGAGTCACCAGCCGTCTGGGCGAGATCGTCCGCCGTCTCGGCAGCAAGCGCCACGGTGGGCGTGGCCTCGACGGTCGGTTCCTCGGCCGCCTCCTCGCTGGGCGACGGCGACGGGGTGGGTGACGGGGACGGCGACGCCGAGGCACGCCCGCCCACCACCCGCGACGACGCGGCGGCCCGGCCCAGCACGGCACCGCGCGCCGTGGTCGCCTCACCGGTCACCACCAGGCGGCCACCGGGGGCGTCCGCGGCGAAGGCGACGCGGTACCGCATCGCCACACCCTTGCCCTTGCAGAGCTCGTCCCGGGCCGGGGCGACCGGCGCGGTGGTGACCAGCCCCGCCGCACCGGAGATCCCGACCGGCACCCAACGGCCTCCCACGTTGGCCTGCACCGCCACCTGGTCGGCTCGTACGTCGGGCAGGCTCAGACCCAGCGCGGTGCGCACCCGCACGCATCCGTTGGTGCGCTTGCGCACCTCGACGGTCACACCTTGGGCGGAACGGCCCGCGGTGAAGCTGCCCGCCGAACGCACCCGCACCCGGTCCTCGTCGGCGTGCGCGGGAGCGCCACCGAGCGCCACCAGGGCGCCCAGGAACACGCAGGCCGTCGCGAGTCGCGCCGTGTGCCGACGTACCGACATGATCAACCACCGTTCCTCCCCCGACGGGGGAACGCCGGTCAGGCTACTACCGGGGCCTGACCTCGGCTGGCCATCGAGCACCCCGCATGTGCGCCGCACCACGTCGCGGCGGCCGCCCGGCGGTCATGCCGAGCGGTCCGGACCCTTCCCGGAGCCGGACCCGCCCTCGCCACCAGCGCCGCCCGCGTCGTCCTCGCCGTCCGCGTCGCCAGCGCCGCCCGCGTCGTCCTCGCCGTCCGCGTCGCCAGCGCCGTCCGCGTCGTCCTCGCCGCCCGTCGCGCCAAGAGCCAGTGCGAAGGCCACACCGAGGGCCACCCCGAAGCCGATGCCGGCGAGACCATCCAGGGCCGCCACCCCGATCACCAGGCCGAGCAGGATTCCGGCCGGCCAGGCCCAGAGCCGCCGGTCGCCGTCCTTCTTCTCCGGAGCTGCCATTCCGCGAGCGTAGGGCCCCCCGTCGAGGCCCGCAGCGGGTGTCACTCGGGCCGCTCGGCGCGGCAGAACTACCGCTCACCTCACGATGGGTAGGCTCCACCGCACGCAACGCCACACAGTGACGTAGTCCGATAGGTTACCGGTTGTGATCGACCGCGAACAGGCCGAGCAGCTCGCCGCGGCGTGGGCCCGCCGCGACTCGCTGCGCCTGGGGCACGAGTGCCGACCGGCGGTCGTCGAGTTCGACCTCGGCTACGTCATCACCTCCACGGCGCCCACACAGGCCAGGCCGCTTCCCGGCGATCTGCCCACGACCGTGGTCGACAAGCGGACCGGTGAGGTGAGCACCTGGCCGCGGGTCTCGCCTGACGTGGTGGCGCGGCTCTACCGTCGCAGTCGGGCCACCCGCCCACCGACCCCGCGCACGGTGGATCCGGCCGGTCAGCTGCTACGCGAGATCCACCGGCTGCCCGCACCGACCACCACCGCACGTCTCACCGTCGAAGGGCGGATCTTCACCGCCCAGGGCGCCAAGGGTGACGTGGAACTCAACCACCACCCGCTGGTCCGCGCGTACCTCGACCGGCAGCCCGCCGGCCACCTGGTACGCGGCGGTTCCCGGCACGCGGAGTTCGTCGTGGTCTCCGACGTCCTGCACGAGCACGACCACCGCCGCACCGCCGAGGGCATCACCGCCATGAGCATGGGCGACGCGAAGGAGTTGCTGACGTCCGCCCGAATCGAGGTGTTTCAGGTCCGGGCGCCGGGCGATCCGCACGGTGGGCAAGCCGAACGACCCTGCGACTCCTGTCTGAACATGCTTGTCGAGTTCCATGTCCTGCCCTCCGCTGAACGAGCCCACACCGAGCCCTGGTTTCCGCAACCGGCGCCCGACCCGGCGCCCGGCCGGTTTCCCGCGGAGGTGGCGCGGGCGCTGGTCGCCGCCGGTTGGCGGCCCGATGTCGCCGACGCAGCCGCCGCGACCTCGGCAGGTCACCCGGCCGCCAGCAATGGCCGGGCCCTCGGGCACGCCGCCCTCAACGCCCTTCCCCGACTGTTCAGCCGGCGGCGCGGCCCCGGTGAGCAGGTGTGGATCTCCCGCTTCGACATTCACCCGCGTGAGGTCGCCCGATCCGCCGCATCGCTGCATGACTTCGCGGCGGTGATCGGCACCCGGCTGCTCCCGATCGGCACCGAGAGCCGGCACAGCATGATCGCAGCCGACGAACGGGGCCGGATCTTCGCGCTGGACCAGGCCGGTGAATGGTTCCTCGGGGTCGATATCGACGCCGCGCTCATCACCCTGCTGCTCGGCCGCGCCCCGGCCCGGGTACGCGACGACGGCGGTTGGTGACGCCGCCGATCGTCACGCCGTCTCGCCGAGGTGGCAGGCGGCGTGAGCGCTGGCCGCGACGTCGTGCGACGGTGCGGCCCTCGGCTCAGCCCAGCACCTCGACGATGTTGTTGCGTACCAGGTTCTTGCCCGGCTCCCGGACCTGCTCCATCGCGGCGGAGTTCAGCAACACACAGCTGCCGGAAGGGCCGGTGATGGTGACCGTGGTCGCCCTGTTGTTGTCCAGGTTGGTCACCCGCAGCCGGGTACCGACCGGGAAGCGGTCACTCGTCGCGGCCGGTCCTGCGTCCTCCTCGAAGAAGGTGATCGCGCCCTGGCAGGCCGACCCGGCGACCGGGCGGGCCGCTGGCGGTGAGGCCGACCCCGGCCGGTCGCCGATCACGCCCGGCTGTCCCGCGCCCGGCTGCGCGGCGGCACCGATGCGCTCGACCACGTTGTTCCGGATCACGTTCTTGCCGGGCTCACGGACGAGTTCCATCGCGGCGGCGTTGAGCAGCACGCAACTGCCCGACGGACCGACCACGGTCACGTCCGCCGATTTGTCGTTGTCGAGGTTCGTCACCCGCAGCCGGGTACCGACGGGGAACTGGTTGCTGGTGGCGGCCGGTGCGCCCGCCTCGGCCGAGAACGTGATCGATCCCGCGCAGACGCTCTGCCGGGTCGGTGCGCTGTCAGCGAACCCCAGACCGGTGCCCACCGCCACCGTCGCCGCGGCGACCACCGCCACCCCCGCCGCCAGCACGTGCTTCCGCTGCAGCTTCACCTGTTTCTCCCGTCCTCACATCCTTGTGTTCGGGGGCTGGTACGGCGTGGGAGCGCTTTCCAGTTCATCGCCGTGACACTTATCGAAACAATGCTTCGAGTCAGCCGGTGACGGCACCGGTCATACCGGCCCGTAACGGGTACGTGGCGCACCGGTCAGCAACGCCCAGTAGCGATCCCCGTACGACCAGTGCCACCACTCGGTGGGGTAGTTCACCAGGCCGGCCCCACGTAAGGCGGCAGCCATGATCTGCCGGTGCCGGCGGGCGTCGGGGCCGATCGACCACGCGGCGGTGAAGCAGGCGTTGTCGCTCGCCTCCGGGGTGGCGTCCACCGGAGTCCCCATGTCCAGCTCGACGCCGTCCACCGTGCACAAGGTCAGATCCACCGCGCCACCGGTGCTGTGCGGTGCCACCTCCACCGGGGAGACGAACTTGGTGGTCTCCCGGTACAGCCGCTCCGGGGACCAGTCCGGGTGGGCCCGCCGCAGTTCCTCCTGGTAGCCGGTGAAGATGTCCAGCTGTGCCTGATAGGGGCGGTACCCCTCGACGATCAGCAGGCGCAACCCGTCGGGCAGTGTGCGCTGCGCCGCCAGCAACCGGTCCACCACCGGCTGACGCAGTCGGGCGTACGCGCCGGCCGGATCGGCCGCCCGAGAATCCAACCGCAGCTCGGGGAGATCGCGCAGGTCGACAAGCGGCTCACCGTCGTCGGCGCCGGGTACCGCCGCGACCCGCGGATCGCAGAGCAGGATCACCGCTCTTCTCCCCTGCGGGGCCGCTCCGCGTACCGGGCGAAGGCCAGCGCGACGAGACGGTCCAGGATCTCCCGGTAGCCGACGCCGGCCGCCGCCCACACCTTCGGGTACATCGAATGGGCGGTGAAGCCCGGCATCGTGTTCAACTCGTTGACGTACAACTCGCCGCCGGCCTCGTCGTAGAGGAAGTCGACCCGGGCCAGGCCCCAGCCACCGATCGCGGCGAACGCCCGCACCGACAGCTCCCTGATCCGCTCGGTCACCTCCCGCGACAGCGGGGCCGGGACGACCATCGGATCGGTGTCGCCGAAGTACTTCTGGCGATAGTCGAACCAGCCACCGCTGACCCGCACCTCGCCGACCGCGGACGCGTCCGGACGGGTACCGCCGAGCACCCCGCATTCCAGTTCCCGGCCGCTGACCCCCTGCTCCACCACGACCACCGTGTCGTGTCGCAGCGCCTCCTCGATCGCCGCCGCCAGATCGTCGCCCTCGGCCACCCGGGAGATGCCGATCGAGGAGCCCATCCGGGCCGGCTTGACGAACAGCGGCCGACGCAACCCCAGCACCAGCTTCTCCGGATCCTCAGTCGTCCGGTACGTGGTCGCGTCGAAGGAGACGTGCGGGGTGATCGGCACCCCCTCGGCCCGTAACGCCCGCTTCATCGCCACCTTGTCCATCCCGACGGCGGAAGCGAGGATGCCGCACCCGACGTACGGCACGCCCAGGGATTCGAGCACCCCCTGCACCACCCCGTCCTCACCGAACGGGCCGTGCAGCACCGGGAAGACCACGTCCAACTCGGCGTGCACCGCGCCGGGGGCGTCCATTGCGGTCACCACCGCCGTACCCGAACGCGGCCCGGCCCGCAGCTCCACGGCCGGCCCGATCACCGTCAGCCGATCGTCGATCGCCCGCTCCGATGTGGTGCCGGCCAGGAACCCGGACAGCGCCGCGTCCGGGACGAGCCGCAGCCCACCAGCGCGAGTGACCCCGATGGCGACGATGCGGTATCCACCGCCGGCCAGTGCCCGGGCCACACCGAGCGCGGAGGCGCAGGACACGTCGTGTTCCGCCGACGGGCCGCCGAACAGAATTCCAATGCGTACGGGCGCACTCATGCCACTGCCACCTCTTCCTCGAGTCGGGCGGCTGCCGCCAGTCGGGCGACCAGTTCCGCCTCCACGTTTCCGCCGGTCAGCACCACGCCGACCGTGCGCCGCCGCGCACCGGCGACGGCCGCCGGCAACCGCTCGGCGGCAGGCGACCGCAGCGTGCCGGCGGCGGCGAGCCGTAGCGCGCCGGCCAGGCCGGCCGCCCCCGACGGCTCGGCCAGCATCTTCAGCTCCAGCAGGAGCAGCCGGAACGCCTCGGCGATCTCGTCGTCGTCCACCCGGACCACGCCGCGCAGCCGGGTGCGCAGGACGGTGAAAGGCAGCTCACCTACACAGGACGGGCGCAGTCCGTCGGCGATCGTCGGTGCCGGCGTGACCGGAACGGGCCGACCGGCCGCCAGGCTGCGGGCCAGCGAGTCGCAGCCATGTGGCTCCACCCCGTACACCTCGATCGGCCGACCGGCCGCGGCCAGGCAGGCACCGGCCGCACCGCCACCGCCCCCGACCGGCACCACGAGGGCGTCGAGCGGGGTGCCGGCCCGCTCGGCCTCCTCGATCAGTTCGAGGCTGGCACTGCCCTGGCCGGCGATCACGTCCGGATGGTCGTACGCGTCGACGATCGGGTAGCCGGTCTCGTCACGCACCCGGCGGGCCACGGCCAGCCGTTCCTCGACCGTCGTGCCCGCGAGCACCACCCGCGCTCCTGCCGCGCGGGCCCGGGCCACCTTCGTCGCTGCCGCGTCCACCGGAAGTACCACCGTGGCGGCCAGTTCGAACCGCCGAGCCGCGAGCGCCACCGCCACCGCGTGGTTACCGGTGCTCTGGGCGACCACCCCACCGTGCCCGGCCGCTGCCAGCCGGCTCACCGCGTACAGCCCGCCGCGCATCTTGTACGAGCCGCCGGCCTGAAGATTCTCCGCCTTCAGTAGCACCCGGGCACCGGCCAACCGGTCGATGGCCGGTGCCCGCAGCACCGGGGTACGCACCACCCGGCCGGCCAGCCACCGGGCTGCCTCCGGCACGTCGATCGGAACCGGGCCGGCTCCGGACGGATCAGTGTGGGACATGTCCTCTCCTCCGAAATTGATCAATGGGATGCCGTGGGTACGAGCGGTTCTGCCGCCGGTGGCGCGGGTGGTCGGAAGGTCGGCCGCCGGGCGGCGTTACCCCGGCCCGGCAGGTCGAACAGCCACGACGCCCGGACCGCCAGCAACAGCCGGTGCAGGCCGAGGCTGATCGTCAGCACGGCGACGGTGAGCGAGAACGGGAAGCCGAGGGCCAACGCGAACCGGACGGGTTCGTCCAGACCAGCGATCGGCTCGGCGATCAGTCGATGCAGCAGCGCCAGCACCGGCATGTGGAGCACATAGATCGGCAACGTCTGTCGGCCGAGGGCGGCGAGCGGCTCGCCCATCGCCGGCCGTCGGGCCAGCCGGACCGCCACGGCGACGCCGAACAGCACCGCGAGGACGGAGACCAGCGGCGCCACGCCGGGCAGCCGAGCGGTGCCGGTCGCCGCCACGGCAGCCAACGCGACGGCGTACGCCGCTCCGGCCAGCAGCAATCGTCGGCCGGTGACGGCCTCGGCGAACCGAAGGACGTACCCGCGCAGGTACAGTCCGGCCAGGAAGAACACCAGGTTCTGGTACACACCGCCCCGGTTGCCGGGAGTGTCCACCAGCCCCGCCGCGGCGACGGCACTCAGCGTGCCGGCGGCGACCAGCAGCACCGCCGGATGAAACCGTCGCAGCGCCTTCGCCACTACGAAGTACAGCGCCAGCGCGTACAGGTACCAGAGGTTGGACGGGGTGACCGTCAGCTGCGCCAACAGGCCACCGAGGTCGCTCGCCCGGTCGGTCGGGAAATCCGGGGCGAGGGCCAGTACGGCAGTGTGGATCATCAGCCAGACGCCGTACAGGTAGAGGAAGCGGGCGGCCCTGGGCCGGGCGACCGGCCGCCAGGGCCGCTGCACGGCGGTCGCCGCGAACATGCCGGAGATGGTGAAGAACAGCGGCATCCGCATGGGTAGCAGCAGTTCACCGAAGGTCCCCCAGGCTCCCAGCACCGGCACGTCGAGCCGCCAGTCGATCTGGAGGTAGTCCTTGACGATCACATGCCAGAGCAGAACCAGCAGGATGCAGCCGCCCTTGGCGACATCCGCCCAAGCCAACCTGGTGCCCGGCGAGGCCGACCCGGTGCCGGCAGCGCCGGGGGCGGGACGACCGACGGCCGACTCGACCACGGCGTGTTCGCGGGTGGTCATGCTCTCTCTCCTCGCTGTCGCTGGCACGCCGGCCGGGTCGGTTCCCGGGCATGGCGGGAGCGCTCGTCTTTCGGGCATGCCGAGGCCGTTTCACGGGCACGCTGAGGGTCGGGGCGCCGCGGATGCGGCCCCGTACGTCGGGTGGTGGCTCGGCCGCCGGCTGGGCGGCCCGGGTCAGGGTGCGCTGGGTAGTTGGACGTCCACCCGCAGCCCGCCGTACTCGGCCGGGCGGGCGGCGATCAAGCCGTCGTGGGCCTGCGTGATCGAGCGAGCGATGGCCAGGCCGAGGCCGGCACCACCGCTGTGATTCGTCCGGTCCCGGGCCAGGCGCCGGAACGGTTCGAAGAGCCCGGCGACCGCCTCGGCCGGCACCACCTGGCCCGTGTTGACCACGGTCAGGGCCGGGCTGCGACCGACCGCGACGGTGAGGGTGCCATCCGGCCGGTTGTACTTGATCGCGTTCTCCACAAGATTCGTGACCAGACGTTCCAGCAGCACCCGCTCGCCCATCACCATTCGCGGCTCCAGGTGACTGTGCACCGTCAACCCGGCCTCGGCGATCCGGTCCTGGTGCGCGGCCAGCACCCCGGTGACGATCTCGTCGAGCCGCTGCGGGGTACGGGAGCGCAGTCCCTGATCGCTCTCACTGAGCGCGAGCAGCCCCTCGATCAGCCGCTCGTTCCGTTCGTTGGTCTCCAGCAACTGCCCGGTCAGCAGTTCCAGTTGCTCGCCCGTCAGCGAGCGGGCCATCCCGACCTCGATCAACGTCCGCTGCACCGCCAGCGGCGTACGCAGCTCGTGGGAGGCGTTCGCGGCGAACCGCCGCTGCCCCTCGTAGCCGGCGGCGATGCGCTCCATCATCTCGTCGATGGACCGGGCCAGCCGGGCAAGTTCGTCGTGGCCGCGCGGGCGGAGCCGGTGACCGAGGTTCTGCGGCCCGACCTGCGCGATCGGCCCGGCCAGATCCCGCACCGGGCGCAGGCACCACAACGCGGCGGCCCAGATCCCGGCGACCGAGAGCACGAGGAGGCCCAGCCCGGTGAGCGGGACGGCCAGGCCGACGAGTTCGCGCGCCGGCTGGCACACCAGACTCACGCCGGGCAGCCCGGTGTGGCAGAGCCCGCCGGCGCTCACCCACAACTCGCCGAGCACCGACTTGGTAAGGCCGGGCAGGCTGTACCCGACGAGCAGGGCGAGCACGCCGACCAGCACGACCCGCCAGCGCGGGCTCACTCGGCACCACCGATCCGGTACCCGGCCCGGGGCACCGTATGGATGACCTGGGGCTCACCGAGCTTCTTCCGCAGCGTCATCACGGTGACCCGGACGACGTTGGTGAACGGGTCGGCGAACTCGTCCCACGCCTGTTCCAGCAGTTCCTCAGCGCTGACCACCCGGCCTTCGGCGCGGAGCAGCACGTGCAGCACCGCGAACTCCTTCGGGCTCAGGCTGACCGGCCCACCGCTGCGGGTGACGGTGTGCCGGGCCACGTCCAGGACGACGCCATGCGCCTCCAGCACCGGCGGAACGGCCGGGGCGGAGCGCCGGCCCAACGCCTGTACCCGGGCAACCAGTTCGGCGAAGGCGAACGGCTTGGTCAGGTAGTCGTCGGCGCCCAGCCCCAGGCCCTCCACCCGGTCCCGGATGCCGGCGGCAGCGGTGAGCAGCAGCACCCTCGTACCGGAGCCGGACGCCGCCAGGCTGCGGCACACCTCGTCGCCGGTATGTCCCGGCATGTCCCGGTCCAACACCGCCACGTCGTACCTGTTCACCCCGACCCGTTCCAACGCTCCGTCACCGTCGTAGCAGACGTCCACCGCCATCGAGAGACGACGCAGCCCCTCCGCGACGGTGTCCGCCAACAACCGCTCGTCGTCCGCCACCAGCACCCGCACGCTTCCGCTCCCCGTGGTCCTCGCTGTCGGGCATACGTTCTCAGGCAGGAGTTAAGGGTTCTGTAAGTGCCCGCCGCAGCAATACTCCACGTAACCGCGCCAACCCCCGACCCGCTCGCCGATCATGCAGTTGTGGCACCGGACAGGACGGACGAAACCTCACATTCCTGATGCCACAAGTGCATGATCGGCGGCGTCAGGGGGTGGCGCGGGATGACGGTGGTGGTGGTTAGGGGATGAGGAGGGAGCGGATGGTGGCAGTGATGTGGGTGGGGCGGCGGTAGAGATCGTGGGCAGTGAAGTGGCGCATGCGCCAGCCCTCGGCGGCCAGCCAATTCATCCGCGCTCGATCCTGCCGAAGACGGTCAGGGTCGAGGTGAGAGAGCCCGTCGTACTCGATACCGACCCGGTAATCACGGTAGGCCAGGTCGAGCCGATAGATCCCCAGGCCGTCCCGGTCGTAGACCCAGCACTGAGGCTCTGGCACCGGTAGCCCGGCATCCACGAGAAGTAATCTCAGTTGGCTCTCCTGCCGGCATTCGGCCCGAGGGTCGGCCAGATCGACCAGACGTCGCGCTTGGCGAATGCCCCGCAACGCGCGATGGGCCATCAGCTCGTTGCGCAGCCCATCGAGGCTGCAGGCGCCTACCCGTAGACACAGATCCAGCACTGGCAGGGCGTCCATCCGCCGCAACGTCCTTGCAAGGTCGATCGCGCACCGGGCGGCAGGCGCACACGGTACGCCGCGAATCCAGATCGGATCTCGTACCGGCACGACGGACTCGTGCGTCACAACTCCCCTGAGTCGGGGCACCACCAGGCCGGCGGGCACGATCACATGGAGATCCTCGGAACGGGCGTCACCGAAGCCGTGCAAAAGGGCGCCGCTGTGGTAGCCGAGGGCGCACCCGTCGGGTAGCCGGTCGAACACCGCGATGAGCTGGTCGTCGAGGCCAGACTTGGTCATCGCCCCATAGACCCCTCGGCTCAACCGAGCGAGCGCCCCTGCCTCAACCCGATACCTGACCTGCCCGCGACTCCAGCCGGATGCCAACAACTCGGAGTACCGAAACACATCTGCCACACCGCCGCACTGTTCTCCGACGGTGAACCGATTTCCGCCCCCTGTGGACAACCACAGTCTCTGTGGACAACCCCACCCCATCCCCAATTTCTGCTAGACCCAGCGGCCCACACCGTCGATCATGCAGTTGTGGCAGGTCACGGAAGGCACATACGAGACATACCAATGACCACAACTGCATGATCGGCGCGAGGGGTCAGTCGCAGCCCCAGCCGTCGTTGTCACGGTCGAGGTCGTAGATGTCCGTGCCGACGACTCTCACCGGGCCGGTCACGTACGCGGGCCCGTTTCCGCTGCCGCCGGCGCAGTCGACATCGCTGGCGATTGGCACACATGGGGTGTAGTTCGGATCGCATCGGGAAGTCGGTTTAGTGCCCTTGGCGACAACCTCGGTGACCGGCTTCTTCGTCACGACAGAGCTGACCAGTTCCTTACTGGTCTGCACCCCATCCACCACGGTCACCCGATAAGTCAGGGTGCGTACACCATCCACGCCCCGGGTGCGGACCACCCGCTTTCCCTCGGCCAGTGACGAATCCTGCACCGTACGGGTGCCGTGCCGGACGACTTTCTTCTCTACGAGGCGGCGCGTCTGCACCACGGGGGCAGCGACGGAAGTCGGGCTCGCAGGAATACTGCTCGGTCCGGCGGGTCCGGTCACGGTTAAGTCACCACTGTTGGCGGGTGTTGGTGCCGGGTCACCGGAGATGGCGGGCACCGGCTCCGCACCACCCGTAGTGGGTGCGCCCGGCTCGGGTACGACGATGGCCGGGGCGGGTTCTTCGTTGGCGGCGGCACCTGTTCGCACGGGTTCTGGCTCACCAATCAAGGCACCCACGACCGTGCTGCCCGCGCAGCAGAGCAAGACGAACGACATGAACACTCCACCCAGGATCATCGTGGCTCGATGGGCGGGGCTGAGACGGCTGAACCAGTTCGACGGTGGAACGGGCTGAGGCGGACCAGGAAAGGTCATCGGAGTAGTCACATCCAATGAGTCTCGTCGGCGGTACTCGCGGCGCTATCCCCTGCTCCGTCGGTCGCCCACACCGAAATACGTTGGTCAGCTCACCATGAGGGTCATGGCTCGGTTCCGATCGTCACTCTGATGACACAACTGGCTCCTGACCGCTATCGGCCCGGTAGCGCCACCTGTGCAAAGGTATGAGCCGGAGACGAATCGGCTGGCAACGGGTCAGTCAGCCTCCGCTCAGGCTCCAGCGTTTGCCCTCAGCCCGGTCAGCAGAACCGGGATAGGCTTTGGCGGCATCCGATTGCCCTGATGGTCGGTGTCGTAGCCGCCGACCAGATTCCGCCCGTCGTCGGTGATCCGGGTTTCATGGGGCTGGTGGCCGCTGTCCGCCGGCCCTTGCCGGTCGAGCCAACGAAGTGGCCAGCACCAGCAGCAGCGCGACTCCGAACATGGCCGTGCCGATGACGTTGACCTGCGGTGGGATGCCCCGCTGGGCGGCACCCCAGACGTACATCGGGAACGTGACGGTGGTGCCCGAGTTGAAGTTCGTGACGATGAAGTCGTCGAAGCTGAGCGAGAACGCCAGCAGGGCGGCGGCCCCGATGCCGGGCAGCACCAGCGGCAGGGTGATCCGCCGGAACGTCTGCCACTCACCGGCGTACAGATCCATCGCGGCCTCCTCCAGCCGCCGGTCCATCCCGGTCAGGCGCGCCTTGACGGTCACCACCACGAACGACACGCAGAACATGACGTGGGCGACGACGATGGTCCAGAAGCCGAGCGGCACCCCGCCGGAGACGAAGAGGGCGAGCAGCGAGGTGCCCATCACCAGTTCCGGCGTCGCCATCGGCAGGAAGATCAGCACGTTGAGCCCGGACCGACCCCGGAACCGGTGCCGGGCCAGGGCGAAGGCCATCAGCGTCCCGAGTACGGTGGCCGCCACGGTGGCGAGGAACCCGATCTGCACGCTGCGCAGCACCGCGTCGCACATCTCCGAACTGGCGCACGGGTTGCGCCAGTTGTCGAGGGTGAACTCGTTGAAGTCGTACGACAGCCGGTTGGACGGGCGGTTGAACGACAGCGCGGCGACCACGGCGATCGGCAGGAACAGGTACCCGAGGACCAGCAGTGCCACGCCCATCACCCAGTGCTCGGCGAGCCAACGGGAGATGCGGGTCACGGGGCCCGCCTTCCGTTCGCGAGTGCGGGGCTCCGCTGCGCTGCACTCCTCACGCTCACAGGACTTCCTCCGCGCCGGCGCGGCGCAGGTAGCCGAAGACCACCGCGAGGATCGCCGACATCAGCAGGAACGACAGCGCCGCACCCTGCGGGTAGTCGAGGCGGACCAGGAAAGCCGAATCGATGACGTTGCCGATCATGTACTCGTTCGGGGTGCCGAGCAGTTCCGCGTTGATGTAGTCGCCGGTCGCCGGGATGAAGAAGAGCAGGGTGCCGGCGATCAGTCCGGGCATCGACAGCGGCAGGGTGACCCGGCGGAACGTCGTCAGCGGGCTCGCGTACAGGTCGCTGGACGCCTCCAGCAGCCGGCGGTCGAGCCGTTCCAGGCTCGCGTACAGCGGCAGCACCAGGAACGGCAGGAAGTTGTACGTCAGGCCGAGCACCACCGCGACCGGGGTGGCCAGCAGCCGACCGTCCGGACCCAGCAGGTGCACCTCACGCAGCAGCCCGACCAGCGCGCCGTTGTCCGACAGGATCGTCTTCCACGCCAACGTACGCACCAGGAAGCTGGTGAACATCGGCGCGATCACGCAGACCAGCAGCAGGTTTTGCCACCGACCGGCCTTCTGCGCAATCGCGTACGCCAGCGGGTAGCCCATCAGCAATGCCAGCACCAACGCGATGCCGGCGTACAGGAACGACCGCCCGAACTGCGGCCAGTAGGTCTCCAGTGCGGTCGGATAGTTGCCGAAAGCCCAGGTCAGCGCGTACCCGGTGGAGAGCGAGCCGGTGGGGTCGTAGAGGCTGGCGGCGGCAAGCTGCACCAACGGCACGACGAAGAAGAGGAACAGCCAGGCGGCACCCGGCAGCAACAGCAGGTACGGCAGGAGCCGGTACCGCCCCGATCGGGCAGCCGGGGCTCGCAGACCCGGCTCACTCTTCGCGCTCACGACGTGGCCCCGCTTCGCGGGCTCACGGGGACGCACCGACCGGCTCGTTCCGGACCGGGATGGCCCGGTCCGCCTCGTCGGCGAGGCGGCTGACCAGGAAGGCGTGCTGCGGATGCCAGTACGCCACGGCCCGCTCGCCGACCGCGAAGCGCTGCTGCGCGCCACTGTTGGCGACGAAGACGCTCAGCTCGGTGCCCCAGCCGGTACGCAGCAGGTACTGCGTGCTCACGCCGAGGTAGGAGGCATCGATGATCGTTCCTTCGAGGTGCTGGTTGCCGGCGGGCACCCGCACGGCCGCCCCGGCCAGGCGCAGCTTCTCCGGACGTACGCCCAGAAAGACCGGACCCTGGTCGGCGCGGGACCGCGCCGACGGCACGGCGAACCGCGTGCCGTGCGCGGTGACCAGCAGGTCGTCCCCGCTGCCGCCGGCTACGTCACCGGCGATCAGGTTGGACTGGCCGAGGAAGTTGGCCACGAAGGCGGTCGCCGGGAACTCGTAGATCTCGGCCGGCGCGCCGAGTTGCTCGATCCGGCCGGCGTTCATCACCGCGACCGTGTCCGCCATGGTCATGGCTTCCTCCTGGTCGTGAGTGACGTGCACGAAGGTGATGCCCACCTCGGTCTGGATCCGCTTGAGTTCGATCTGCATCTGGCGACGCAGGTTGACGTCGAGCGCACCGAGCGGCTCGTCGAGCAGCAGCACCTGCGGGTGGTTGATCAGTGCCCGGGCCAACGCGACGCGCTGCTGCTGCCCGCCGGAGAGTTGGGCGGGGCGGTGCCGCTCGTACCCGTCGAGCTGCACCAGGGTCAGCATCTGCCGCACCGGGCCGCCGACCGAGCGGATGCCGCGCCGCCGCAGCCCGAAGGCGACGTTCTCGAAGACGTCCAGGTGCGGGAAGAGCGCGTAGCTCTGGAACACCGTGTTGACAGGTCGTTTGTACGGCCGCAGCCGGGAGACGTCGCGGTCACCGAGCAGGACCTGCCCGCCGGTCGGCTCCTCCAGACCGGCGACCATCCGCAGCGTGGTGGTCTTGCCGCAGCCGGACGCGCCCAGCAGGGCGAAGAACGAGCCCTGCGGAACGGTCAGGCTGAGGTCGTCGACCGCGGTGAAGGTGCCGAAGGTCTTGGTGAGGTTGGCCAGCGTCAGGTCGCCAGCCGGAGTCTTCCGCGTCATCTCACGCCCCGATAACCTGCTGGAACTTGCTCTCGTACTCGCGTTCCTGCTGCTCGTCCAGCGCCATGAAGACCCGGGACCTGGCGAGCATGGTCTCGTCCGGGAAGATCAGCGGGTTCGCGGCCAGCTCCGGATCGATCTTCTCCATCTCCGCCTGCGCCCCCTGCACCGGGCAGATGTAGTTGACGTACGCGGCGAGCTGGGCGGCGACCGCCGGATCGTAGTAGTAGTTGATCAGCTCTTCGGCGTTGGCCTTGTGGCTGGCCTGGTTCGGCACCAGCATGTTGTCCGACCAGAGCAGCACGCCGGAGTCGGGCACCACGAACTTGATCCGTTCGTCTTCGAAGCCGAGTTGGATGATGTCGCCGGACCAGCCGACGCACGCCGCGATGTCGCCCTTGGCCAGATCCGGGGCGTAGTCGTTGCCGGTGAACCGGCGGATCTGCCCGGCGTCGACGGCCCGCTTGAGCTTGTTGAGCGCGTCGTCGAACTGGGCGGCGGTGAAGTCCGCCGGATCGTGGCCGTTGGACATCAGCAGCAGACCCATGGTGTCCCGCATCTCGCTGAGCGCGGTCACCTTGCCCTTGAGGTCGGGCCGGGTGAGCAGTTCGTCGACGGTACGGATCTCCCCCGTGACCCGGCCGTTGTAGGCCAGTCCGGCGAGGCCGGACTGCCACGGGACGGCGAACTGGTTCTCGGCGTCGAAGGGGCGGTTCCGCAGCGACGGCAGCAGGTTGGCCTCGACGTTCGGCAGCTTCGACCGGTCGAGCTTCTGGATCCAGCCGAGCCGGATCATCCGGGCGGCCATCCAGTCGGTGAGCACCATGATGTCCCGCCCGGTGCGCTGGCAGGCGGCGAGCTGGTTCTGCACCTTGCCGAAGAACTCGTTGTTGTCGTTGATGTCCTCGGTGTAGGTCACCTGGATGCCGGTCCTGCTGACGAACCCGTCCAGGCTGGGACGCTTCGACTCGTCGTCCTCGTCGACGTCCATGTACTGCGGCCAGTTGGAGAAGGCGAGCGTCTTCTCCGTGCCGGACAGATCCTCGCTGACGCATCCCTCCTCGGTCTGCTGCGCTGCGGGCGTGCCGCAGCCGGTCAGAGTGCCGCAGGCCGCGAGCATCGCGGCGGAGCCGAGGGTGCCGGTGAGCAGGCCACGCCGGGTGAAGGGCCGGTGGGCACTACGCATGTGACCGTTCCTATCGATGATCGTCGGCGAGGCCTGGGGGGCGTGCCGGCCGGCTGCGCCGGCTAGCGGCGATGGACGAATGATCCTGACATGAGGCGAGAGTGCCAGCCACGCCCCGGGGCACCGCCTGCCTCACCCCTGGCTCGCCACCGGCTACCTGCTCCCCCAGGCCGCATGATCCGATCAGACCGCATGCTCCACCCAGACCGTTAGCTCCACTCGTCATGCCGCTCGATCCACTCAGACCGCCTCGACCCACCCGGCCGCACGACCCACCAGGGCCGCCTGCTCCACCCAGGCCGCATCAGGCCGCATGACCCACCAGGGCCGCTTGCTCCGCCCAGGCCGCATGAGGCACCCAGGGCTGCTTGATCCACTCGACATGCCGCATCCCGCGCCATCCAGCTCGCGTAAGACCGCAAGATGCCGCATCTCGGGACGACCGACCCGGGCGACGGACCCGGGGCGACCGAGCCGGGCAGGGGCACGGGGCGAGGGCACGGGGCAACGGAGCCGGGCGGGGGCGGGGAGCGACGGAGCCGGGCGAGGGCATCGGATGCGGCGGCCCGGGGGGCGGTTGGCCGAGCAGAGTGGCGGTTCAGGCCGTACTGCGGACGGTGGTGGTGACGAAGGCGCGCCAAGCGGTCGGGGTGAAGGCCAGGGTGCCGCCGTTCCGGTCCTTGCTGTCGCGCACCAGGACCCGGCCGGGCAGGTTGTCGGCCACCTCGACACAATTGCCGCCGTTGTTGCTGCTGCGGGTGGCGGTGCGCCAGCGGGCGCCGGTCAGCTCCATGTCGTCGCCACTTCCCTGATCAGGTCGATGGACCGTCGGCGGGGCAGCGCCTCACCGGTGACGCTTTCCCACCTCGCGCCCAGGCTAGCAAGGTCGGCACTGTCGGTCACCACCTGACCGCGCAGCTGATTGTCCAGATAGGCCGCCTCCGCGCCGTCGGGCATCCGGGCCAGCACGAACGGCCCGGCCAGGCCGGTGTGCCACGGGTGCTCCGCCGGAATCACCCGGACCTGCACGTGCTCCCGCTCGCCCAGCGCGGCCAGGTGGGTCAGCTGTCCCGCCATCACGCACGGATCGTGGCTGACCGGCCGCCGGAGCACCACCTCGTCGATCACCGCGACGAACTGAAGCGGAGTTTCCCGCTCCAGCACCCGCTGCCGCGCCAGCCGCGCCGCCACGATCTCGTCGACCCGCGTCGGCGACAGCAGGCCGCCGGTGGCCAGCACCGCCCGGGCGTACGCCTCGGTCTGGAGCAGCCCCGGCACGAGCAGTGGCTCGTACGACCGGATGGACCGAGCGTCCTGCTCCAGTTCCGCCCACGCCCGGAACCAGGGCAGGTCCCGGCGGCGGAACGGCTCCGGCCAGAGTTCGGCGGCCTTGCGCCCGAGGAGGTTGGCGACGGCGATCCGGGTCCGTGGATGCGGGATCCGCCCGTCCGCCAGCCAGCGAGCCGCCGTCTTCGGGTCGACGCCCACCTTCCCGGCCAGGGACTCGGCCGTCTCGCCCTTGTCCGCCATCGCCACCCGCAGCGCCTCGTTGCCCACTGTCCCGTTGCCCATCGCAGCCTCCCGACTCGCGTCACCCTCCGGCGCACGCTAGTCACCAGGGGTGGCCATGTCCGCCGGCTGCCGGCGTGTTGCGACCAGGACTGTTTCGCGCATCCGAGATGCGCTCCAGATGCCCCCGAGACGCCCCGGAAACGGCATCGATCACGGTCGACCCAAAGGGCGGCGGCCGCTTCCCCGAACCACCAACCCCCCGCCTTCCCACCCCGCCACAAGCGTTGATCATGAGGTTAGCGGCAGTTCTAGAGAGGTGGTTTCTAGGGTTCAGTGCAACTGATCTTGGTTGTGCTGGAGGTGTTGGTGGCCAGGCCGGGTGTGGTGACGTTCGGGCATCGGCAGGTGTTGGAGCATTTGTGGGGGTCGGGGCGAACGATCT
>NZ_JAGPXQ010000062.1:0-27311 GCF_018070435.1 Micromonospora sp. C51
CAGGCCCTCATCGCCCTGGCCCGCAGACTCGTCGACGTGCTCTGGGCACTGCTGCGCGACAACCGCGAATTCCACGACTCACCCCCGCTCACCGCGAGGGCTTGACACGATCATTGAGATTCCTCCTAACCGAGGAACAACTGTCGACGGGCCGCCGAGGCTTCGAACGCCTCCAGCCGCCGCTGGGTCTCGGCCGGGGCGGCGTCGCAGATCGCCTGGAGCAGCACCATGGCCAGGGTCATCGGAGCGGTGTGCAGGTCGAACACGAGCTGTGCGCCGACCGCGGCGGAGAGCACCACGTCGGCGTGCTCGGTCGCCGGACTCACCGGTGAGTCGGTGATCGCGACGACCGTCAGCCCCGCCGCGCGGGCCTCGCGCAGCGCGTCCAGGGTCTCCCGGGGGTAGCGCGGCAGCACGAACGCCAGCAGCGCCCGCGCGCCCGCCTCGGCGGCCTGTTCGAGGCGGTCGGTGAGCAGGCTGCCGCCGTCGTCGAGCACCCGCACGTCCGGATGCACCTTGGCGGCGAAGTACGCGAAGTACGCGGCAAGCGGCGCGGCGGAGCGCAGGCCGAGCACCGGCAGCGGCCGGCTGGCCGCCAGCAGACGCCCGGTCTCGGCGATCCGCTCCCGGTCGGCCAACTGACCGGCCAGCCGGTCCAGGTTGCCGATCTCGGCGCGTACCGCCTGCTGAAGTTCGTTGCCGGCGGGGGCCGGACCGGGCGCGGCGGCGGTCAGCTCGCGCAGCCGGCGACGCAGGGCCGGGTAACCGTCGTGCCCCAACGCCACCGCGAACCGGGTGACCGACGGCTGGCTGACCCCGGCCAGCTCGGCGACCTCGGCGGCGGAGAGGTAGCCGATCGCCGGGGCGTGCTGCACCAGGCAATGCGCGATGCGTCGCTGCGTCGGGGTGAGCCGGACCCCGTCGAACAGGCCGACGACCCGCTCCGCCGACGCCATGGCAACTCCCTCATTCACCCCGCGACTCTATGCATGAAAACTTTCATTCGGCAAGCTGATCTGCCTATTCCACTGTGGACGGCATCTGGTCTGCGGGTATGGCGGCTGTCGCCGGGCTGCGGGCCCGGCCCACTGGGCAGCAAGCGCCGGGCCGATAGGATCCCGGTCGGCGGTCGAGCAGAGGAGTGGGACATGCAGCCGGAGGGTCCCTACCGGTACACCCACATGCTGGGTGGGTCACCGGTCGGGAAGGCGTGGGCCGCCGTTGACGGTCAGGGCCGATTCGTCACCGTGGCCGTGCTCGACGCCACGGTCGCCGCAACTCCGGGCTGGCGGGAGGCCTTCGCCGGCACCGCCAACAGTCTCGCCCAGGCCCCCGGTGGCTCGCCCTTCACGTACGCGGACTTCTCGGCCGCCGCGCCCTGGGTCGCGTACGCGGCGGAGGCCGGGCCGGCGGCGGAGAAGCTGTTCCGGGCCCTCGGCGTCGATTACCAGCCAGTACCCCCTGCTGGTGCACCGGTGTCCGGGCCACCCCAGCCCGTTTCGGGTGCCCCGCAGTCCGTGTCCGGCCTGCCTGCGCCGATCTCCGGTCCGCCGCAGCCCGTCTCCGGGGCCCCTCAGCCGGTCTCCGGTCAGCCCCAGCCGGTGTCGGGTGGGCCCCAGCCGGTCTCAGGTGCTCCCGCGCCTGGCCTGAACGCGCCGAACTCCGCGACGACGCAGCCGCCATGGAGTGGGGCCGCGAGCCCGGCCCCGATTCAGCCGCACCCCCCGGGCCCAGTCTCCGGCGCGCCGATGTCACCCGGCCCTGGAACGGCTGGTGACGAGTTCGGGCTCGACCCGTTCACCGCGCCGGTGCGGCGGATCCAGCCCTCGGCGCGACCCAAGCGACGCACCGGCCTCTGGGCCGCCGTCGCCGCGCTCGCACTGGTGGCGGCCGTCGGTACCGGTGCCGCCGTCTGGGCGCTCACCGGTGAGGGCGATCCCGAGCCGCCGCAGGCGGCACCGACCGGGGTCGAGGGTTCTGGCAATTTCCCCGACCCGGCTGAGGTCAACCCGGGCATCAAGCCGTGGGCGCAGGTTGCGCCGTACAGTCCGGAGGAGCGTGCACTGGCGATCGCCGCGCCCTCGCTCGTCTTCGTCGAGGCTGTGTTTACCGGATTTGTGCGTGAAGCCAAGTCCAACGTGCCCCTGAGCGCGACGCCCGTGACCTTCAAGCGGAGGTGCAGCGGGTTCGTTGCCAACGCGGATGGCCATGTGGTGACCAACGGTCAGTGCGTCCAGCCGAGCGCTGAGGTCGCCCGTGAGCGCGCCCTGTACACGCTCGGGCGCATCCTCATCGAGCAGGACAAGCTTTCCGCCACCGAACTGGACGGCTACGTTCGCGGCAAGATGGGGACCACCACCTTCACGGGTAACCAGCCAGAGGTCGACCCGGCCATGCAGGTGTTCGCCCAGCTCAACATCGCGCGAGGCGATTTGACCGCCAGCCCTGCCGTGCCCGCGCAACTGGAGCACGTCCTCGCGCCGGACGGTGGGAACCTGGCGCTCGTCAAGCTCGCGCAGTCCGGCCTGCCCACGGCGGAGCTTGACCCGGCGGCGGCGCCCGGCGCGGGCACGGCTCTGCTGCTGATCGGCTACCAGACGGGGGACAGCGACTTTCGGGCGGCGACCTACACGGTAGAGGCAAAGCAGGTCCAGGTGTCGACTACCGGCAAACAAGGCACCGTAGAGGTGGCAAGGGTCAACGATGACCTCGGCATCTATTCGCACGGCGGCATCGCCATCGACACCCGGGGGCGGGTGGTTGGAGTCATCGACAACGATCGAGCGGTCAACGGTGGTGCCAACCGAGCCCTGGTACCGGTGTCCGCCGTTGCTGGGCTGCTTAACGAGACGGGTGTCGAGAACGAAATCACCGATGCCGACCGGGCCTACCGGAGCGGGCTCGACGCCTTCTTCGCCGGCCGCAGTGCCGATGCGATCGCGCAGTTCGACGCGGTGGCCGAGGCGTCACCGGCGAATCTTGTCGCGCAGGCATACCGGCAGAACGCGATCGACCGGAGTCGGCTGGAGCGGGATTCGTCCGGGTCGTCCAACCTGTTGCCAATCCTGTTGGCTGGCCTCGGCGGTGCCTTGGTGGTCGGACTGGTCGGCGCGGCGGTGCTGGTGATGCGCCGTCGATCCTCGTACTGAGCGGCAACTGCGGCCAGGGATGGTCAGCGGGTGGAGTTGTCCCGTCCCCAGGCGTCACGCGGGTGTCGACGAGCGCGTAGCGCGGCCAGCAGGGTGATCGTCACGTACACCATCGACGCGGGCGCGAGCCACGGCCGAGGAAGCACGACATCCCGCAGCCACGACGACGGCACGGACGATCGGATCCCGTCATGGCTGGCGCGCAGCATGGTGTTGCCGGCGCGGACCCGTGCGAGGGTGCGGACCAGGTCGCGCGTGCGCCGAGGCGCCTGCACGAAGCTCGTCGCGGCTGTCACCTCCCGTTTCTCCGCCGAGCTGAACTGCGAGTCGAGATACAGGTCGTCCGCGATCTGCTCCGGAAAGCTTTCGAAGCGTTCCCGGCCGGCGGACGAGATCGCCATCGCGCCTCTGCCGAACAGCGCGTCGGCGAAGATCGGGAGGCGAGTGTTGATCGCGTAGTAGGCCCGCACCGCGAGCGGTCGATCCTCGGTCACCATGGCCCGGCGGGGCGTCACGGCCAACGGTGGCCGCTCACCGGTGGAGAGCTCCGCCGCCATTGCGCGGAGTGCGCCGGGAGAGAGGACCACGTCCGCGTCGAGGTATACCCGGGGAAACCCGCGGGCCGCGGCATCACCCAGGTTGAGGGCGTTGGCCTTGCCGGGTTCGGCGACTTCGATCACCCGTACGCCCGGGCGCGCCGCCGCCACCTCGGCGGTGTCGTCGGTGCAGCCGTTGGCCACCACCACGATGTCCAGCTCGCCGGACGCGGCATCGGCCAGCAGCGCGTCCAGGCAACCGCCGATCACCGCAGCCTCGTTGTGCGCGGCGATGACCACGCTGATCACCGGTCGCTCATGGCTCGTCACACCAGCCTCACCCGTCGATGCAGGGCGTCACCGGCCACACTGGCCGGTGGGTCGCCGTTGTGGGCACGCGCCCGTTCACCTGCCGGCACGCACGGCCGTCAAGCTTGCCGGAGCGGATCGTTCGGTCGCAAGCAGATGCCGGCGCAGTCTTCGGGATGGGCGCTGCCGTGCGACGGTTTGCCCGTGTGCATCCGTCTTGCCCAGCGCGTGTCCTGACTGTGCCGCCTATCACAGCCGTACGGATGAATCCGTGGGACACCGTGGACAGGTGGCCCGCTGGTATCGTCCTCGTGTTTTCAGGGCCGGGCGGGGGCTGACCACAGTGGGCGTCGATGTCGAGTTCCACAGTCCCCGTCGTCAGCGCGGCGGAAACTGATGGGAGACGCACCCGCATGGGAAGCTTGACCGCTCCGGCCCGTAGACCATGGTCCAGGCATCCTGGCCAGAATGGTTCGGTGCCCCCGCATCTGCGGCTGGCCCGCAACTTGGCGACCGCCGCGCTGGCGCTCGTCGCGGTCAAGCCCTTCTTCGACATCGGAGAGGGCCGGGGAGGCGGTGTCGACCTCGGAGCGCTGCTCACCGCCCTGGGAGCCGTGCTGATGGTGGCCGCTCTTGGTGTTTTCGCGCTCGGCTCCCGGCGGGTGCCGCCCCGATCGTTGTTGTTCATGGCCGCAGGGATCGGGTTGCTGCTGGTCCTCTCGGCAGTGAGCTATCTGGCCGTCGACGCTCGGGCTGATTTGTTGGCGGCGTTCGACGTCCGGCGATACTCGATCTACGGACCGCCCCAGGAGCCGACGAGTGCGATACCCGCCGAGGCCGTTCGACTACTGGTCGGGTTCGCGCCGCTCGCCCTGATCGGCCTGATGCTGCTGCGCCGGGACTGGTTTCCGGTACGCCGCCTCGCGCTCGTCGCGGGAGTCGTGGTGGTCGGCGCGATCGTGCACTCCATTCTGGCTTGGTTGCAGGTCGCCGAGGTGATCCCCTACTCCTTCCACTTCGAACTGGCGGGATGGCAGAAGATCGGCCGAGCCTCCGGTGGCTACTTCCACCCGATGTCGCTCGGCCGGTTGTTGATGTTCTCGGTCTTCCTTGTCTATGTCCTTGGCGAACGGATGGGTGTACCGACCGCAGTGCGGTACGGGCTGATCGGGCTCTTCCTCGCCACGGGGGTCGTTTCGCTGCACCGCTTCACCATCCTGTGTCTGGTGCTGATCGTCGCCGCGTTCGAGTTGCAACGCGTTCGCTCACTGGTCAAGGCGCGCCGCCGCGGCGACCTGAACCGACGGGGCGTGCTGCTCGTCGGCGGTGGACTCGCCGCCGTCGCCGCCCTGGCCGGCATGCTCTGGGGAGACGCGATCTGGCGTAGGGCCGAGGTCGTCGTCACCGAGGTCGGTTCCATGAACGTCCGATCCGACACCTTCATGCACGGTCGCGGAGCGATCTGGAACGACGTGGCGGAGATTCTCGGGCGTGCCTCGGTCGACGTGTGGCTGTTCGGGTTCGGCTACGAGCCCTGGGACATGCACAACGACTTTCTGCGACTGATGGTGGTCTGGGGACTCGTCGGTGTGATCGTGACCGTGGCGATTCTCGTGGCGGTGTACCGCGTCGTCCGGAGCCGCTCGGACCGCTCGCACCGGGTGGCGCTGATGGTGCTCTTCGGTGCCCTGGTCATCTTCGGTTTGACCCAGAAACCGTTGGCTTACCCGTACTTCCTGTGGCTCTTCTTCTTCGGACAGATGGTGATACTCGCACTCGCCCCCGTTGAGCAGGACGATGCCGGAGAGGCCTCGCCCGCGACCGAGTCGACGGCGGCGTGAGGCCGTCTTCGCCCGCCCAGGTAAGCGGGCACAAGCAGAACCAGCAGCGCCGCGACCTGGCCCGCGATCCGGCGGAGCGCGAGAACCCGGAAATCCGAGGTGCGGCCGTGGTGCAACCCACCTTCACGGTCTGCATCGTGGTGCGCGACCGCGCCGTGTTGCTCGTCAACGCGGTGCGCAGCGTACTCGCCAACACCTTCGAGGACTTCGAGCTGGTGGTCGTCGATGACGGCTCGCGGACGCCGGTGACGACGGTGCTGGCGGAGGCGAAACTCGCCGGGGACCACCGGGTGCGGGTGGTGACGCAGCCCCCCACCGGCATCGCCGAGGCACGCAACCTGGGCCTGCGCACCGCCACCGGCCGGTACCTCACCGTCCTCGACTCCGACGACGAGTTGACCCCTGACGCACTCGCTCAGCTGCACCGGCTGCTCGCCGCGACGGGCGGAAGCTGGGTGTATGCCGACTACACCGAGGTCAGCCGCGGTTCAGACCGGCTGATTCGGCTCCCCGAATATGCCTCGGCGCGGCGGATGCTGGTCGGAGTTCTCACGCGGCCTCGGCTGCCCTTCAAGCACTCCGGCACCACAATCGATCGTCACCTGCTCGACCGGATTGGTGGGTACGACGAGAGTTTCCGGCTCTTCGAGGACATCGAACTGATGCTGCGAGCGTTGAAATCCGGGGTGCAGCCCTGTCACCTGGCCCATCCCATCGTCCGGTTCTACCGGCATGACGGCAACGTGACCAGGGGCAGGCTATCCGGTCTGGTCTTCTGGTTCCGTTTGATCGAAATGTACCGGCCGGTGCGGTGGCCCGGTGTGGGGCTGGCCATCAAGGCGCTGCGCACGTTGAGCGAGACGGGCAAGTGGCTTGTCACCCTCGGCCGTTGATCGACTGACCGGCGACCCACCGCGGCCGGGTGCGGCACCGAACCGGCTCGTCCGGATCCTCGTACACCTGGGCATGCTGGGTCTGAGTCAGGTCGGCGTCACCGTTGCCGCCTTCTTCGCGCAGATCCTGCTGGCCCGCACCCTCCCGCAGAGCGATTTCGGTACGTTCAGCGCGGCCCTGGCCGTTACGGCGCTGGCCGCACCGCTCGTGGTCTTCGGCGTTTCCGAACTTTGGTTGCAACGGTTTGGCCTGGAAGGCCACGCAGCCAGACGCTGGATACGTCCGTCGCTGCGGCTCGTTGCGGGCATCTGTGTCGGGGTGCTCGCCGCAGCGCTCGGGTGGAGCCTCGCCGGGAGTGCGGGCCCCGGTGTGACGTCGATCCGCGCGCTGCTCATCAGCGTGATCGTCGCTCAGGTCGGGCTGACCCTGGTGGCTTCGGCGCAACAGCTGCGCGGTGACTACCGCGGGCTGTCGGTGCTTCAGGTCGCTCCGCACGTCGGACGAGTGCTGGTGGTGCTCGCGAGTTGGGCCATCGGACTGTCCGCGGTGGCCGTCGCCGCTGGTTACGCCGTCGTCGCACTGCTCACCGTGGTCGCCTGCATCGTGGTGCTGCGACCGTTCGTCGCTGGCACGGTGCCGCTGGAGGGGCACCGGGGCACCGCAACTGCCGTGACCTCCGACGTGCCGGTGAGCCGGGTGGTCACGGCCGCCACCCCGTTCGTACTGGGCAACGTGTTCTACCTGATGGGCATCTATCTCGGCACCATCGTCGCCGCCGAGGTGCTTGGTCCCGAGGCTGCGGCCCTGCTGGCCGTGCCGATGGCGGTGATCACTGCGGCGTACCTCGTCCCGCGAGTCGTCTACCAGCAGTATTTTCTGGCCAAACTGCACCGGTGGGCCCACGGTGACCGGGACGCGGTGCTACTGGCGTACCGGTTCGGCACCTCGGGAATGTTCGCGCTCGGGATCCTCGCCGCGGGGTTGGTCGCGCTCGGCGGGCAACTACTGCCGGTTCTGCTCGGCCCCGGGTACGGCGAGACGGCGGCGGTACTGGCCGTGCTGGCTCTGGCCGTACCCTTCCGCTTCGGCGGAGCCGCCGTGGCCGCTCTGCTGACCAGCGGCGGTCTGCTCCGGCGCAAGGTGGTCCACCAGGGAGTGGGCGCCCTGGTGTTGCTGGCAGCACTCGCGGTCGCCACTCCCATGTGGGGGGTGCGGGGCACAGCTTTCGCCACCGTGGTGGCCGAAGCCGCGCTTTGTGTGCTGTTCTGGGTCACGGTCCGGCGTCGCGTGGTGCGTGGGGCCGCTCTGCCGTCGTGGCACGATTTGCGCCGGCGTCTGACGAGGGAGAGTCCGAGTGCGTCCTGAAGCCGATCCCGCCGCTCGCCGGCCGCTCGTCGTCGGCTACTACGGCATGGAGAACGTCGGCGACAACGCCTTCTGCCTGGTTACCGACTGGGCCAGTCGGACGTACTGGGGCAGCGAGCGACCCGTGTTCGCGGCCCCGCCCATGGTCGACCTGCCGGCGGAAAGCACCGGGATGAACCCACGCTGGTACCGGTCCCGCAGCGTGTCGGACCGGATGGGGTGGGTGCTGAACAAGGCGATGCTGCTGAGCGGCTCCTCGATGCTCGTTTTCGGCGGTGGTTCGGTCTTCAGGGACATGGGGCCGCTCAGCGAGAAGCGACTGTTCTCCCTCTTCTCCCGTTTCTCCGGGCATCCGATGGCGGCAGTCGGCGTCTCCGTCGGGCCGTTCCTTTCAGCCTCGGCCGAGCGGCGTCTGCTGGAGGTGCTCCGCCGGATCAACTTCATCGGGGTGCGTGACCAGGCCTCCGCTGAACTCCTCCGGCGTGCGGGACATCCCGGAAGACTGGTTGCCGCCGGAGACCTCGCGGGACTCCTGCCCGAGGCGCTCGGGGAGCGCCTCGGGCAGCGGTACGAACGGGCGCAGGGCACCAGGGCGCGACTCGGTGTGACGCTGCTCGGTGTTGACTACGAGGCCGCCGCCCCGCAGGCGCGACGGCGCGAGGACGCGCTGATCGACGGGGTGAGTGAGCTGGTGCGCCGGGAACCGGTGGACGTCACGGTGTTCGTCTTCAACACCCACCCCGTCCATGGAGACGAACGGGTCAGCGGACGACTTCGTCGTGCCCTCGACGGGCGTTGTGATGTCCGTGTGGTGACCGCCCGCGACGGTGTCCGAGCGTGCTGGGAGGAGATGAAGCGTTGCAACCTCGGTCTGCACATGCGGATGCATGGGGCTGTCTTCGCGTACCTGGCAGACGTTCCGTTCGCCCTCGTGCCCTACCAGCAGAAGTGCGACGACTTCCTGGATGAGATCGGCCAGCCGGAATCGCGGCGACTCGCTCGGGTGCCGGAGGACTCCGTCGAGGTGACAAAGGTGCTGGCCGGCATGCTCACCGACCAGGCGGCCCCGCGACTGGCTCGGGAGGAGTTCGCCGAGCGGGCCCGATGGAACTTCACTCGGGCGCCCTGGGCGCTCCCCGGATCGGTCCCCTCGTGATTGACCAACTCTCGGCCCGCCGCGACGTGTCCCGGCCACCACCGGCGAATCCGGTCCGGCCACCGATTGGCCGGTCTCGGTCCCTCCGCCTGCCGATCCTGCTGGTGTCGCTGATGCTGGTGATCGCCGCGCTCTTCGCGACGGGTCTGGTCCTGGTGGTCAAGGCACGCGGCGGCGAGTCGGCCGAAGTGGCCGGATCATCGCCGGTTGCGTCGGAGCCCGCAGCGCCCGGACGTAAGACGCTCAGGGAACTGACGCCCCCGGGAATGCGTATCGGCTCGGCTGTCGATGGTCGCGGCCTCAGCCTGGATCCGGCCTACAGCACTCTGCTCGGCACCGAGTTCAACGCGGTGACCACCGAGAACGCCATGAAGTGGCGCAACTTGGAGCCGTTGCCCGGCGTGTACGCCTGGCCCGGCGCGGACCAGCTTGTCGAGTTTGCCGAGCGGCACGGTCAGCAGGTGTACGGGCACACCCTCGTGTGGCACAGCGACATGCCGAAATGGGTGTCGCCGGAGTGGCCGGCGGAACGGATCCGGACGGAACTGCGGGACCACGTGACCGAGGTCGTCTCGCGGTATCGAGGACGAGTGTGGGCCTGGGACGTCGTCAACGAGGTGCTGGACGAAGACGGCTCGCTGCGGGAGACGCTGTGGCTGCGCAAGTTGGGGCCCGGCTACATCGCCGATGCCTTTCGCTGGGCTCACGCCGCCGATCCCGGAGCCCGGCTGTTCATAAACGATTACGGCATCGAGAGGCGTACCAGGAAGGCCGACGCTCTGCTGACTCTGGTCCGAGACCTGCGCCGTGACGGGGTACCGGTGGACGGGGTGGGCTTCCAGAGTCATCTCGCCTGGGACGAACCGCCTCGCGATCTCAGCCGGAATCTGCGCCGTTTTGCGGAATTGGGGGTAGCGGTAGCGATCACCGAACTCGACGTCCGGGTCGAGCTTCCGGCGACACCGGAGAAACTCAAGCGCCAGGCGGCCGTCTATCGGCAGGTGCTCAGCTCGTGCCTTGCGGTGCCCGCCTGCGTGTCCTTCACCGTGTGGGGCTTCACCGACTCGCGTAGCTGGATCCCCGGCTACCACCGCGGGTACGGGGCAGCCTGCCTCTTCGACGCGGACCTCTCGCCGAAACCCGCCTACCTGGCGCTTGTCGATGAACTCAGCCGGCACGCTGGCACCACCAGGGCCGGTCCCAACCCGGACTGATCCCCTGGTCCGGCAAACCAAGGGCGGACCGTCCCCGCCGCCCTCGCTGCCTCGGTAAGAGGCTGGTGAAAGGAAGAACGTGTCCGCGCACACGCAGATCATGGCGACCGTCGCGCCCTCGGCAAGGTTTGACCCGGACCTGGGCGTGATCATGCCGCCGTCCAACGGCATGCCGCGCTCGGTGTTCGGCCGGCCGGTCGCTCCGCTGGCGAAGTGGCGCCGCCGGTACGCAGCCTGCCTGGTAGTGCTCGATTTCGTCGCTGCGGTGGCCGCCAGTCGGACAGTCGTGGCCCTGTTTCAGGACGCCGACGCCGGGTTCTGGGATCAACGGGTGCTCGGCGACACGGTGAGCGCCTTCGTGCTGGTGGCCAATATCGGCGTGCCGCTGCTGTGGTTGGTGATCCTGGCCGGCGCCGGCGCGTACGACCGGCGGGCCCTCGGCCGCGGCACCGAAGAACTCAACCGGGTGGTACGGGCCAACATCGCCATGGCCGCAGCGGTCTCCTTCCTCGCCCTCGGCTTCAAGAAGGACGTTTCCCGGGCCACGGTCGCCGCCATCATCGCGGGCCTGCTTGTCTACACCGTGTTCGTCCGGATCGCGGCCCGGGTCGCGCTGCGGCGGATTCGCCGCGTTAGCCAGCGCGCCTCCCAGAAGGTGCTCCTCGTCGGCCGGCTGGCCGACGCGTTGGCCGTGCACGAGGTGGTCACCCGCAACGCCGGTGCCGGGCTACGTCCGATCGCCATCCACCTGCCGCAGTATCCGCGATCGGGAGAACGGGTCAATGCTCCCCTCCCTGTGTACGTGGGCTGGGACCTGGTGCCATTGGTGCAGCAGTTGCGGGCGGACACCATCGCCGTCTGCGGGCCGGCCAGCCTGGAGTCGTACGAATTGCGCAAGCTGGCCTGGCAGTTGGAGGGAACCGGCATCGACCTGGTGGTGGTGCCTCAGGTGACCGACGTCACCGGGCCGCGCATCCACGTGCGGCCGATCGAGGGACTACCGCTGCTCAACGTCGAGGAACCGACGATCTCCGGCCTGTCGCTGCTGGCCAAGAGCCTCATCGACCGGATTGCCGCGCTGTTCGGGCTGATCGTGTTGAGCCCCGTGCTGGTCGGCATCGCACTGGCCATCAAGTTCACCGACCCGGGCCCGGTGATGTTCCGGCAGTCCCGGATCGGCCACCAGGGCACGGCGTTCAAGGTGTGGAAGTTCCGCACCATGTACACGGACGCGGAGCAGCGGCTGGAGGCTCTGCGCGCACACAACGAGAGCGACGGCCTCCTGTTCAAGATGAGGAACGATCCTCGGGTCACCCCGATCGGCCGTCATCTGCGCGCACTGTCGCTCGACGAGCTGCCACAGCTGATCAACGTGTTGCTAGGGCAGATGTCCCTGGTCGGCCCACGCCCGCTGCCAACCGAGGACGACGACTACCGCGGCGATGTCCGCCGTCGCCTCCTGGTGCGTCCCGGCATCACCGGGCTCTGGCAGATCTCCGGCCGGTCGGACCTCACCTGGGAGGACGCCGTCCGGCTTGACCTGCACTACGTCGACAACTGGTCGTTGGTCTACGACCTGGGCATTCTGTGGCACACGGTCCGGGTGGTCCTTGACCGGCGGGGTGCCTATTAGGACCAGCGACCTTGCGAGCCGGGCGTTCCGTAACGAGCGGTTGGTGCTACGCCCGTGCGGTCTCCCACCCGGGCGGGGACCGTCACTTCCGGTCGGCGCGGGCGATGATGTCCTGGGCCGAGTCGTCACGGACCGCCTCGTAAAGGGCGCGCGACCTCTCCGCGTCGGCGAAGACAACGCTTTCCGAGCCGACCCGGCCGGTGCCCTTCGTCGGGGTCGTCAGGAAGAACAGGTTCCCGCTGCGGAGATTGCGGTTCTCGGTGGCCATGTCCAACAGGGACAGTTTCCGGTCAACGGACAGACTGTCCGAGGTGGCTTGGAGGAACGAGTTGAGCTTCATCGGATTGGTGAGGATGCCACCCGAGGTCGCCTTTTCCATGATGGCTCTGATCACCTGCTGCTGATGCCGGATACGGGCGAAGTCTCCGTCCGGAAACTGCTTGCGCTGGCGTGCGTAGTCCAGAGCCGTCGCGCCGTCCATCCGCTGCGTGCCTTGCCGGAAGGTGCGGAACGGCGGGTGGATGGAGGTGAACTCCTTCTCCGAGTCGATCTCGATGCCGCCGAGAGCGTCGATGATCTCCTTGAATCCGGCGAAGTCGACCATCACCACGTGGTCGACGCGCACCTTGGTGAACTGCTCCACGGTCTGCACCATCAAAGGCACGCCACCCCAGGCGTAGGCCGCGTTTATCTTCGCGTCGCGACCACCGCGACCTTCTTTCGACCGAGGTACGGCGACCCATGTGTCCCGGGGAATGGAGATGAGCTGCGCGCTGGAGCGATCCTTGGGTAGATGCGCCAGGATGATCGTGTCAGCTCGGGAGCCACCGGTGTTCTCCGGGTCGCGGGAGTCGCTGCCGAGCACCAGGATGTTCACCGCGCCGGTCGCCACGACCTCCGGACGGGTCTCCTCGGGTACTCCGTCGAACGCGTCGACCCGCTCGATGTCGGACTCGACGGACTTGAGATAGAAGCCGCTCGCCACCACGGCGCCCACGCCGACCAGCGACAGCACCAGCAGCACGATCAGCGTGATCCGCAGCCACCGCCGGCGTGGCTTGCCAGCCGACCCGCCGGTCTTCTCCGAACCGTCGGTGTCCCCCGTCGGCAGGGTCTGCTCCGGGGAGATGGTCCCCGCCTGCTCTCCACTCGACATGGCGGAGATGGTACTGACTTCATGTTCCGGCCGTGGGCCCCTGTCCGGGCCCATCAAGGCCGGCATTGTTACTTCGCTGTTTCCCTACGTCTGGTAGAACGCAGCGGTGGATGCCGTCAAGCTGCGCCGGGCGATCGCCCGTACCCGCCTCGCCCCCGTCGCCGCCTTTCCGAAACGCCTGGTCGCCGTCGCGCGGCACGACGCCAAGGTGCTGCGCACCTCAGCCCGCTGGCTGGTCGCCTCGCGGGAGCATCACAACTACACGTACGAGTTGACCAAGCTCAGTCGCCACCATCTCGCCTGGTTCGTCAGCGTCGTCTGCGAGCTGCCGGTCAAGCAGGTCCGCAAGTATCTCGCCGAGATCGAAGCCGATGACGTGCTGCGGCAGCACATCAGCTCGGCCGTCGCGGGCGCTGCCCGTCGTGGTCTGGCCGACAAGCAGGTCCGCTACGCCCGCCGCATCGGCTGGTACGCGATCGTCCGGGCCAAGCGGCCGAAGCACATCGTGGAGACCGGCGTCGACAAGGGGCTGGGCAGTTGCGTACTGGCCGCCGCGCTGCTGCGCAACGCCGCGGAGGGGCATCCCGGTCGGGTCAGTTCCATCGACATCAACCCCGAGGCCGGCTACCTCGCCCGCACCGCACCCTGGTCGGAGGTGATCGACCTGGTGATCGGCGACTCGGTCGAGTCGATCACCGCGCTGGACCGGCCGGTCGACCTGTTCCTGCACGACAGCGACCACAGCCGTGCCTACGAGCGGCGTGAGTTCGCCGCCGTCGAGGCGAAACTGGCCCCGGGCGCGATGCTGCTCACCGACAACGTCACCCACACCAACGTGCTGGCCGAGCACGCCGAACGCACCGGGCGGCGGTTCCTCGCCTACCGGGAGACGCCGGCGAACCACTGGTACCCGGGCGACGGGATCGGCGTGGCATGGTAACCAGGTGCGGCTGAGCGAGATCACCACCTATCCGGTCAAGGGTTGCCGTGGCCTCGTCCACGACGCGGCCGCCGTACGACCGTGGGGGCTGAACGACGACCGACGGTGGATGCTTGTCGACGCCGCCGGGGTCGGCGTCACCCAGCGTGAGGCCACCGCGCTGGCCCGGGTGCACGCCCGGCCCGGCCCCGGGCGGTTGCTGCTGCGCGCCGACGGCCACCCCGACCTGGTGGTGCCGGTGCCGGTCGACGTCACGCCCGTTGCGGTGCGGACCTTCCGCAGACGGGTGCTGACTGTCGACGCGCTGCCCGCCGGTCCGGCCGCCGACGCCTGGTTCGGCGCGGTGCTCGACCGGCCGGTCCGGCTGGTCCGGCTGGCTCGCCCGGCCCGGCACGTCCCGCGGGGCGACCGGAAGTACGACCCCGGTGACCAGGTCAGCTTCGCCGACGCGTACCCGGTGCTGCTGACCAGCACGGCGTCGCTGGCCGCGCTCGGCGACTGGCTCGTCGCGGATGGTGCGCAACCGGTGCCGATGACCCGCTTCCGGCCGAACCTCGTGGTCGACGGCGCCCCTGCCTGGGCGGAGGACGAGTGGGTCGGGCGCGGGCTGCGGATCGGGTCCGTCCGCTTCCGCGCCGCCGACCTGTCGGCCCGCTGTCTGGTCATCAGCATCGACCAGGAGACCGGGGCACGCGGCCGGGAGCCGCTGCGTACCCTGGCCCGGCACCGGAACATCGATCGCAAGCTCCTGTTCGGACTGAACCTGGTGCCGCTGGAGGCGGGTGAGGTGAAGCTCGGCGACCCGGTGGAACTGTGCGACTGACCAGGTGGACACGGCTCGGCGACGAGCGGTGGACAGCCCTTGCCGCTAAGCCGCTAGCGGATCGATGATGGCCGAAGGGGACCTCGACCAAGGAGTCTGAGATGTCGGTGATCCATCATCCCCGGGTGGCGTGGGACGCGGCCCGGACGCTGGTCGGGGCGGTACCCGACGACGAGCGCTTCCGCAGCATCGCCGGTGAGTTGGAACGACTGCTGGGCGAGGAGATGGCGCAGTCGCTGCGGGAGACGCGGGACCGGCTGCGTTCGGCTCCGCACGACGGCCGGGACCTCGTGGAGGCCGGCGTGTGGCGGGTCCGGATCGAGGATGCGTTGCGCAGCCACCCGGACGCCGTCGAGCCGCTGCGCCGGCTGGTCACCACCGGCCGGCCGAGAAAGATCTCGTCTTAGCTTTCGCTTAGCTCGCTTGTCCGGGCGGTCGAGTCTCCGGCAGCATGTCTGCACGTGACCGACGGAATCGACGGCCCCGCCGACCAGGCACCGACTCAGCGTTCCGCGCTGCGTCGTTGGCTGGCCGGCGGGGCGGTGGCCACTCTCGCCACGGTCGTCGGGCTCAGCCTCGCCCTCCGTTCCGGTGCCGCGCCGGCCTGCGCCGCACCGGCCCGTCCGGTTGCCGCGCTCCCGGCTGTCGGCGCGCTGCTCGCCCCGCCCGTCGCCGGCACCCTCCACAAGGGAAAGGCCACCTTCTACGACTCGAAGGGCGCGGGCGGGAACTGCTCCTACCCCGCCGCACCGGCCGACCGGCGCTACGTCGCGCTCGGCCCCTCCGAGTACGCCGACGGTGCCGCCTGCGGCGGGTACCTGGAGGTGACCGGCCCGAAGGGCACCGTACGGGTCATGGTGATGGACCAGTGCCCCGAGTGCGCTCCCGGCCATCTCGACCTTTCCCGGGAGGCCTTCGCCCGCATCGCCGACCCGGTGCAGGGCATCGTCGATGTCAGCTACCGGCTGGTCGTCGATCCGCCGCTGTCCGGTCCGCTCACCTTCCGGATCAAGGAGGGAGCGTCGCAGTGGTGGTTCGCGGTGCTGGTGGCCGGCCACGGCAATCCGCTGCGCTCGGTCGAGGTGCGTCAGGGCAGTTCGGGCCAGTGGCGGGCGGCCACTCGGGAGAGCTACAACTACTGGCTGATCGACTCCGGCGCCGGGCCTGGTCCGTACCAGATCCGGGTCACCGACACCCGGGGCCACCGGGTCACCGCCACGGGCATCCGGATGGCACCGGGGACGGTGCAGCGCAGCTCGGTCCGGATGTACGGGGGCAGTTCACGCGGGTCGGTCACGGCCACCGGAACGCCGTCGGCGCGCCCGAAACCGTCCGCCAGCGCGTCGACGCGTGCCTCGGCCCGGCCGACGCCGTCGGTCGCGATGACGACCGACGCGACCGCGTCGGTCGAGCCGACCGCGGTTGAGGCATTCGCCGCCGCGCCGCTCGCCACGCCCTCGCCCAGCTGCGGCTGACGCTGCGGCCCGCGGGCGTCGACCGCCCGCGCCGGGGCCGCCCGCGCCGGGGCCGGTCAGCCGCTCGTGCCGTGATCCTGCCGGTCTGCGGTCAGGCCGAGCCACATCAGGATCTCGTCGCGGTCGTCGCCGGGAGCGATCCGGATCGCCGCGGGCCAGCGGCCCACCTCCCGGTACCCGAGCCGCCGGTAGAACCGGTCGAGCCCGAGCCCGTCGCGGATGGTGACGTGCAGCGCCGCCAGCCCGAGGCGGCGGGCCACCCGTTCGGCCTCGCGCATCAGCGCCTCGCCGAAACCACGCCCCTGCGTGTCCGGATGCACCATCACCCGGGTGAGTACCCGTAGGTGCGGCTTCAGGTGGAACCGGGGATCGGTGAAGATCGCCATGGCGACCAGCCGGTCGCCGTCGTAGCCGAGGAGCAACCGGTCCGGCCCGTCCGCGATGCCGGCGAGCGTCGGGTCGGCGATGGTGCGGACCTCGTCGGCGGTGACCGGTGCCACGAAGCCGACCGCGCCGCCGGCGTTTGTCACGTCGACCCAGAGCGCGACGATTCGTTCGCGCAGCTCAGCGGTCAGTTCCGGGTCGAGGACGAAGCGCAGACTCACGCCCGTCATCCTGACCCGCGAGTCGTACTCACCGCCCGCGATGGTGACGAGCCCGACAGCGCTCTGATCCCTCTGGTCGGGAGGGTCCACTGGTGCGGGAGGGGGGACTTGAACCCCCACATCCTTTCGGACAATAGGACCTAAACCTATCGCGTCTGCCGATTCCGCCACTCCCGCCGGCCTGAGTGATTCTAAAGCGACACTTGGCCGTGTCGAGCCCGGCCCTCCCTCGGGGATGAGCGGAACGGGATCCGGGTCCGTCCGTCGCGCCTGCCTTCGACGCGATTCAGTCCAGGCCGAGGTCGCGGCGCAGCTTGGCGACGTGGCCGGTGGCCTTGACGTTGTAGAGCGCCCGCTCGATCCGGCCCTCCTCGTCGATGACGAAGGTGGAGCGGATCACGCCGGTGACGGTGCGGCCGTACATCTGCTTCTCGCCGTACGCGCCGTAGGCGGTCAGCACTGACTTGTCGGTGTCGGCGACCAGCGGAAAGGTGATCGCGTCGCGCTCGCGGAACTTCGCCAGCTTCTCCGGCTTGTCCGGTGAGATGCCCACCACCTCGTATCCGGCGGCCTGCAACGAGGCCAACGAGTCGCGGAAGTCGCAGGCCTGCTTGGTGCAGCCGGGAGTCATCGCGGCGGGGTAGGCGTAGAGCACAACCTTGCGACCGCGCAGGTCGGTCAGGGCGAGCTGCGCGCCGGTGTCGGTGGGCAGGCTGAACCCGGGCGCCGGGTCACCGGGGGAGAGGCGGGCGGGTGCGGTCATGGCACGACCCTACCGTCGGGCGGCGTCGGCCCGCCCGGCACCGCACGGGAGCGAGGCGTACGGCACTGTTGCCAGCTATTGGCAACAGCGTGGTACGGGAAATAGGCTCACCTCTGCTGGTGGACACGGGTCCGCCGGCACGTGGGAGGTCACGTGGAAGCCCTGGCGATGCACATCTCCAACGGCATCATCAACGGTCCGGTCGCCGCGGTCTTCGCGGTGATCGCGCTGGCGGCGATGGCGTACTGCGTCATGCGCGGCCGGCAGGACCTGGACGACCGGCTGGCGCCGATGGCCGGCCTGGTCGCCGCTTTCATCTTCGCCGTGCAGATGCTCAACTTTCCGATCTTCTCCGCCGGGGTCAGTGGCCACCTGCTCGGCGGTGCGCTCGCCGCCATGCTGGTGGGGCCCTGGGTCGGCGCGCTCTGCGTCGCGGTGGTGCTGGTGGTGCAGGCCCTCGTCTTCGGTGACGGTGGCGTGGCCATGCTCGGGCTCAACATCACCAACATGGCCGTCATCGGCATCGCGGTGGCGTACCTGCTGATCGCGCTGCTGCTCCGGGTACTGCCCCGCACCCCGGCCGGGTTGGCGGCCACCGCCTTCGTCTCCGCGCTGGTCAGCGTGGTCGTCGCGGCGATGGGCTTCGTGTTGCAGTACCAGCTCGGCGGGACCACCGACCTCGGCGGCAACCTGGCCGGCCTGGCCGGCACCATGGCCGTGTCCCACCTGTTCATCGGCATCGGCGAAGGGCTGATCACGGCCACCACCGTGGTCACCGTGGCGAAGGTCCGCCCCGACCTGGTGTACGCGCTGCGTGCCCTGAAGCCGGCCGCGCCGGTGACCGTCCCGACCGTCAGAGGTGTCCGGTGAAAAAGTGGGGTTTCCTCGTCGGTGGGCTCCTCGTCGCCCTGCTGCTGGCCGGCGTGGTCAGCAACTTCGCCTCGTCGCATCCGGACGGGCTGGACTCGTCGCTGCGTGAGGGCTGCACCTTCGACGCCGACGACGAGATCACCGGCGGCAGTTGCCCGGCGCAGCAGGAGCGGGAGCACGAGATCGGCGGACCGCTGGCCGACTACGGCATCGCGGGTATCGAGAACGACTTCCTCTCCACCGGGCTCTCCGGCGTGCTGGGCGTACTGCTCACCTTCGCCGTGGCCGGCGGCGCCTTCTGGCTGGTCCGCGGCCGGCAGCCGGCGGCGGAGAACGCGACCGGGGCGGAGCGCACCGACCCGGCCACCACGAGCGGCGGGTAGCCGAGGTGGGGGCCGGGCACGCCCACGTGCTGTACCGGGCGGCCGACTCGCCGGTGCACCGGCTACCACCGGAGGTCAAGATCGCGACGATGGTGGCGTTCACCATCGCCGTGGTCGCCACCCCCCGCGAGGCGCTCTGGGCCTTCGGCGCGTACGCCCTGCTGGTCGCGGCCGTCGCGGCGCTGGCCCGGGTGAACGCCCGTTGGCTGCTGCTGCGCTCGACCATCGAGCTGCCGTTCGTGCTCTTCGCCTTCGCCCTGCCGTTCCTCGGCGCGGGCGAGCGGGTGGACGTGGCCGGGCTGCACCTGTCGGTCGACGGTCTCTACGGTGCGTGGAACATCATCGCCAAGGGCACCCTCGGGGTGTGGGCGTCGCTGCTGCTGGCGGCGACCACCAGCACCCGCGACCTGATCGTGGGGCTGGACCGGCTGCGCTGTCCACAGATCCTCACCCAGATCGCCACCTTCATGCTGCGCTACCTCGACGTGCTGGTCGGCGAGGCCCGGCGGATGCGGGTCGCCCGGATCTCCCGGGGCGACGACCCGCGCTTCGTGTGGCAGCTACGCGGCTTCGCCGCCGGCATCGGGGCGCTGTTCCTGCGCGCCTTCGAGCGCGGCGAGCGGGTCTACCTGGCGATGTTGTCGCGTGGCTACACCGGGCGGATGCCGACGGTGTGGCAGGGCACCGCGGCGGCGACGACCGGGCAGTGGTTGATCGCGGCCACCGTGCCGGCCCTGGCGGGCACCGTCGCCGCCACCGCCGCCGTCCTGACATGATCGAAGCGTGCAACCCACCCCGCCCAGCCTGGACGTCCGCGGCGTCCGGTACGCCTATCCCGACGGCCATGTCGCGCTGGACGGCGTCGACCTGACGGTGGGGCGCGGTGAGCGGGTCGCGCTGCTCGGCCCCAACGGCGCCGGCAAGACCACGCTGGTGCTGCACCTCAACGGCATCCTGACGCCCACCGAGGGGCAGATCGCGGTCGGTGGTCTGACCGTCGGCCCGGACCGGGCGACGCTGGCGGAGATCCGCCGCCGGGTGGGCATCGTCTTCCAGGACCCGGACGATCAGCTCTTCCTGCCCACCGTCGCCGAGGATGTGGCGTTCGGGCCGGCCAACCTCGGGCTGCGCGGGCCGGAGCTGACCGCCCGGGTGGACGAGGCGCTGGCCGCGGTGGGCATGTCCGAGCACCGCGACCGGACCCCGCACCATCTCTCCTTCGGGCAGCGTCGTCGGGTGGCGGTGGCCACCGTGCTGGCGATGCGTCCGGAGATCCTGGTGCTCGACGAGCCGTCGTCCAACCTCGACCCGGCGGCGCGGCGGGAACTGGCCGGCATCCTGCGTACCCTGCCGGTGACCCTGCTGATGGTCACGCACGACCTGCCGTACGCGTACGAACTCTGCGACCGCTCGGTCATCCTCGATGGTGGGCGGATCGTGGCCGACGGGCCGACAGCCGTTCTGCTCGACGACGAGGAACTGCTCGCCCGGCACCGCCTCGAACTGCCCTACCCGTTCCGTCCCACCCCGGGGCGCACGTCGATCAGCGAGTAGCGGCCGTCGCCCCAGTCGTTTGGCGGGCGGCGGCGTGCAGGCGCAGCAACGCGGCGGCCAGCGCGCCGGCGCCGGCGACCAGCACGAGAACCACAAGCACCCGGGCGATCGTGGGCGGCCACGGCATCGGAAGCACCGCCCGGGTGAACCCGGCGATGTTCGTCACCCCGGCGAACAACGCCAGGCAGACCCCGGCGAGCCCTACCAGGAAGTCGGCGTGGGAGCGGGAGGCCGACGCCGCTCCACCGCCGTCGGTCGACGTGTGGCCGCCGGTCATCGCCCGCGCCCCGGCGGCGATCGCCCCCAGGCCGGTCAGCAGGGTCCACACCGGGCCGGTCAGCAGGCCGGCCAGCACTCCGCCCGGTCCCTGTGCTCCGCCGTCCAACGTCCGTCCGAGGGCGAGCGCGATCGCCGCAACCCCGCCGACGAGCAGTAGCCCGCCGAGGGCGACAAGCGCCCGGCGGCCGGGGATGCTCGTCGCCGGCAGCACCCCGAGCGCACCGACCGCCAGCGCACCGACGACGGCCACCACCCACCAGGTGTACGCGTCCGGCGGCGGTACCCAGTCCAGGGTGCCGCGGATCTCCAGCGGCCCGTTCGCGTCGCGCAGCGGTATCACCCAGTCGCGTACCCGGTGCTCGCGGTCGGGCGCGGCGCGGACCTGGGCGGGCGGTGTCGTCTCGCGCCACAGGGCCCGCTGGTCGTGCCAACGGGCCGTCGACCCGCTGTCGACGCGACGCCAGCGCGGCTCGGCGGCCGGGTCGGCCTCCGCCGGCAGGGCGGTGTCGCCGACGATGGTGCGGTTGAGGTACGTCGCGGGCGAGCGGGTGTTCTCGTGGACGCCGTCCGGACCGATCCGCAGGTACGGCTCCCCCGAGTAGCCGATCACCTCGACCGGCGTGTCGCCGGTGTTCGTCAGTTCCAGCCGGGCGCCCGCCTCGATGACCCGCACCCGCAGATCCGGGCGGCCGGCGTCGGTGACGGTCACCCGGTAGTCCGTGCCGTTCGGCGCGTCCGCGCCGTGGGCGAGAGCCGGGGCGGCGGTCGCGAGGATCGCGGTGACGGTGGCGGCGAGCAGCAGCCCGGCCCGGGTGAGCAGGGTCACCGGCCGGCCGCCTCCACCGCTGCGGTGATGTTCTCCGGCGTCCACTCCCGCACCGGCTCCCCGTCGACCAGGATGGTCGGCGTGCCGGAGACGTTGGCGCGGCTCGCCTCGGCGGTGACGTGCTCCGTCCACGGCTGGTACTTGCCGTTCCGGACGCAGCTGCCGAACGCGTCGCGGTCCAGCCCCACCTCGACCCCGATGTCGATCAACTCGTCGTTGCTGAGGCCGGCACCGCCCTCCGGGGGCTGCCGCTCGAACAGCGCCTTGCTGAACTCGGTGAACTTGCCGCCCTCGGCGGCGCAGCCGGACGCGGCCGAGGACCGGGTCGAGTACTCGGTGCTGGAGTAACGGTTGAGGTAGGCCACCGGGTGATACACCACGCGCACCCTGCCGTCGGCGATCAACTGCTCGATGGTGGCACCGCTGGTCTGCTCGAACTGCTTACAGGCCGGGCAGAGGTAGTCCTCGTAGATGTCGATGGTCACCGGCCCGGATCCGACCACGACGCCGGTGCCGGCCTCGTTGGCGCCCGGGGGCGCGGTGAACTCGTCGGACTGCTGGCTCGACCAGACGCTCCAGCCGATCAGGCCGGCGATGACCAGCACCAGCACCGCGCTCAGGGAGATCCACAGGGTGCGCTTGCGGCGTCGCTCCTGGGCCATCTGTTCCCGGACCACCCGGGCCGCGTCCTTGCGCCCCTTGCGACTACTCATTGTCGTCCTCCACCGGTTCGCCCGCCAGCGCGCCGTCGGCAGAGACGGCGGTGCGGGGCCAGATCAGCAGGAACCCGGCCAACGCCAGGAAGCCGATGTCCCGGAGAATCTCCGGGAGATAGCTGGGGGTCTCCCCGGCCGGCAGTTCGCCGCCCACCCCGAAGCAACCGCAGTCGATGGCCAGCCCCCGCGACCAGGCCGAGGCGATGCCCGCGATGAAGACCAGCAGCAGGGCCGCGGAGACTCCGGCGGCCAGCCTGGTGGCCAGCCCGAGCAGCAGCAGCAGGGCCAACGCCAGCTCGACGAAGGGCAGCGCCGCACCGACCACCATCGCCACGTCGTACGGCAGCACCTGGTAGGCGTTCACCGCGCGACCGGAGGCGGCCAGGTCACCGACCTTCGACCAGCCGGCCCACAGCCAGACGACGGCCAGACCGAGCCGGACGGCGAGACCGAGCCAGGGGCGCCAGGTGCGCAGGTTGCTGTTCACCCGGCCAACGCCTCACCGACCGCGTCGACCAGTTCGGCCCGGGCTCGCGCCACCCGGGAGCGGATGGTGCCGACCGGCACCCCCTCCACCACGGCGGCCTCGGCGTACGACAGGCCGAGCAGTTGGGTTAGCACGAACGCCCCGCGCCGTTCGGCGGCCAGCCGGCGGACCAGGTCGCTCGCGCCGAGCTGACCGGCCGGGTCGGGGTGCGGCACGTCGGTGTGCGCGTGCGCGGTGAGCCGTTGATCGAGTCGCCGCCGCCGTACCACGGTGCGCAGATGGTCGGCGCAGGTCCGGCGGGCGATGCCGAGCAACCAGGTGCGCGCGCTGGACCGGCCGGCGAAGGCGGGCAGCGCGCGGAAGGCTCGCAGGTAGGTCTCCTGGGTGAGATCGTCGGCGCTGTCCGGATCGACAAGCGCCGCGGCGAACCGCCACACCTCGGCCTGGGTGGCGCGCACGAACGCGGCCTGGGCCACCGGGTCGCCGTCCCGGGCGGCCAGCGCCCACCCGGTGGTCGGGTCGACGGTCGGGTCCGGCTCTGCGTGCTGCGCCATTCGGGCAGGTGACCGGGGTGGGCCGTCGGCGCGCTCCGCGCCGACGCTGCCGCTGTCGGCGGTGGCGGGGGTGTCGCGCGGGGCGGGGATCACGACAACTCAGGTTACGCCGTGGCACGGTGAGCAGCAGGGTCCTTCGGCCCTTCCATGGAATGCGCCACTCCGGGAACTTTTCCGGCCCGGTGACCGACTATCCGCCTATGACGTCCGGTCCGGTTTCCGCGCGCCCGCGCCCGATCATGGTAAATCGCGATCAATCGATGGGTACGCTCGCCTGGAACGGGTGTCTTCAGCGACCATGGGCGTCATGACTGCCGCCCACCGCCGCCGGTTCGCCCGGCTGGCCGCGACCGCCGGCCTGTTGGTCGCCGTCGTGACGCTGCTGCTCGTCCCCGCCAGTCCGGCCAGTGCCCACGCCGTGCTGTCCAGCAGCAGCCCGGCTGCCTCGGCCGTGGTGCCCGCCGCGCCGGCCGAGGTGGTGCTCACCTTCAGCGAGACGGTCCGCAAGGTGCCGGACCGGATCCGGGTGATCGCCCCGGACGGGTCGCGTGCCGACCAGGGTGAGCCCACCTTCGCCGGCAGTGTGGTGAACATCCCCGTCGACACCGGACGCGGTAACGGCACCTACCTGGTCACCTACCGGGTCATCTCCGCCGACAGCCACCCGGTCTCCGGCGCGTTCACCTACTCCGTCGGGGCACCCTCCGAGCCGCCGGTGGACAGCGGCGACGACGGCCAGGCCAATCCGGTGGTCGGCACCGCGGTCAAGGTCGCCAAGTTCGTCGGCTACGCCGGACTGCTGCTGGTGATCGGGCCGGCGCTGGTGCTCGCCCTGCTCTGGCCGCGCCGGCTGTCCCGACGCGGGCCGGCCCGGCTGGCCTGGACCGGCCTCGGGCTGGTGGCGTTGGCCACGGTGGCGGCGGTCCTGCTCCAGGTGCCCTACACCAGCGGCGGCGGGCTGTTCGACATCACCGGGGACGGACTGAGCCTGGTGCTCGGCAGCGCCTTCGGCGCCGCTCACCTGGTCCGGCTCGGTCTGCTGGCCGCGGTGGCGTTGCTGCTCCGGCCGTTGCTGGCCGGTCCGGTGGGCCGGACGGACCTGGTGATCCTGGGTGTGCTCGCCGTGGGCGCGCTGCTCACCTGGCCGATGGCCGGGCACCCGGCCGCCTCGCCCGCCCCGGCGGTGTCGGTGCTCGTGGACGCGGTGCACCTGGGCGGCATGGCCGTCTGGTTGGGCGGGTTGGTGATGCTCGCCGTGTTCCTGCTGCCCTGGGCCGACGAGCGGGAACTGGGGGCGATCCTGCCGATCTGGTCACGCTGGGCTGCCCTGGCGGTCTCCGCGCTGCTGCTCGCCGGCACCGTCCAGGCGCTGATCGAGGTGGCCACCCCGGCGGCACTTGTGAACACCACATACGGGCGACTGGTGCTGGCCAAGATCGGGCTCTTCGTCCTTGTCATCGCGGTGGCCGCCTACTCCCGTCACCTGGTACGCACCCGGGTCGCGGCCAGCCGACCGGCCCCGGTACGCCGGGCGATCTGGGCCGAGCTGACGATCACCGCGATCGTGCTGGGGGTGTCGGCCACCCTGGTCCAGACGACACCGGCCCGCAGCGTCTCCACGGACGTGTCCGCCGCCGACAGCGGGTACTTCAGCACCACGGCGACCAGCTCCCTCTACTCCATGCAGATCGAGGTGTCCCCGGCTCGACGAGGCAACAACTCGGTGCACCTGTACGCGTACACGCTGGACAACCAGCCGCTGCCGGTCGTCGAGTGGCAGGTCACGGTCGCCCTGCCGGCGGCCGGGATCGAGCCCATCCAGGTGCCCCTGCTGCCGCTCACCGACAACCACGCCACCGGCGAGATCAGTCTGCCCGCGGCGGGCGAGTGGGAGCTGCGGGTCACCGCCCGTACCACCGAGATCGACCAGGCCACGGTGACCGCCACCGTGCCCGTCCGATAGAGAGGTTCCATCGATGCTCCGTCACCGGCGTTTCGCCGCCACCGCCGCCGCTCTGACGCTCGGCGCCGTCGCCACGGCCGTGTTCGGTTTCGTGGGCCCAGCGTCGGCGCACGTCACGGTCAATCCGCGTGAGGCAACCCAGGGCGGCTACGGCCGGCTCGCGTTCCGGGTACCGAACGAGAGCGACACCGCGTCGACCACCAAGCTGGAGATCTTCCTGCCGGAGAACGCGCCGCTCGGCTCGGTGTCGACCATGCCGGTGCCCGGCTGGACGGTGGCTGTGGAGAAGCGGCAGGTCGACCCGCCGGTGCAGGTGCACGGCAGCGAGATCACCGAGGTGGTTTCGAAGATCACCTGGACGGCCGGCGAGGGAGCCGCCATCGCCCCCGGCACCTTCCAGGAGTTCCCGGTCTCCATGGGCCCGCTACCCGAGATCGACCAGATGGTCTTCAAGGCGTTGCAGACCTACTCCGACGGTGCCGTGGTGCGCTGGATCGACGAGCCGCAGTCCGGTGGCGAGGAGCCGGCCGCCCCGGCGCCGGTGCTCACCCTCACCGCTGCCGGCGCCGACACGCCGACGACGGCACCGACCGACGCGCCCGCTGCGGCGTCGCCCGACGACAGCGACGACGAAGACGGCAACGGTGTGGCGGTGGGCCTCGGCGTCGCCGGGCTGATCGCCGGCCTCGGCGGTCTGGTGCTCGGTGGGCTGGCCTTCGTCCGCACCCGGCGTCCCAGTGGCGCGGCACCGGGCGACGAGGCGGCCACTCCGACCTCCTGAGCCGCGCCGCGTCACAGGCCCGCCGGGTGATCCCGGCGGGCCTGTCCGCTTTCGGCGTCCGTGCCGTGGATATCCGCTGATTGGCGGGTCGGCGTAGGTAAGGTCGGCCGGGTGTCTGGCTACAGAGGGGAACAGGGCGCATGCGTTTCGTGTGGACGCTGACCGGAATGCTGCTGCTGACCGTCGGCACCGCCGCGTTGATCGGTGCGGCCGCGCTCGGTCTGCTGACCGGTCACGCCAGCCCCGACGGGGCCTTCACCGCCCGGTTCGAGACCGTGCAGACCCCTGGGCACGCGGTGGTGGTGACCGACCTCGACGCGCTGGTCCGGCAGGAGCTGCCGTTCGCCCGTGGCGGGCAGGCCCGGCTGCGGCTGGACGCGCGTACCCCCGACGGGCCGGCCTTCGTCGGCCTGGCCCCGGCCGAGGAGGCACAACGCTGGCTGGCCGGCGCGCCGCACGCCGCGGTGCTCCGGATGTCGCTGGCCAGGGGGCCGCTGCCGGTCCGGCTGGAGCAGGTGACCCCGGCGGCGGGGACACTGCCCACCGTCCCGGCCGCACCCGCCGCGCAGACCTTCTGGGTACGCGCGGGTTACGGCGTGCTCGAATGGAACCCCGACGACCTGGCCGGGCAGCGGTTGAGCCTGGTGCTGATGCGACCCGACGGTGGAGCGGGGGTGACTCTCGACCTGCGCGCGGAACTGCGGGCCGGCTGGATCGCCCCGGCCACCTGGGGATCACTCACCGGCGGCACGCTGCTGGTGATCCTCGCCGCGTTGGTGCTGCTGCGGCCGGTCCGCCCACGCGAGGTGGTCATCGTGGTCGAGCCGGACCAGGTGCCGGTCCTCGCCGGCCGACTCGGGATCAGCTCGCTCACCGGCCTGGGGGCTCCGGTGCCGCCCGGCCCCCGCAGACTGCCCGAGCGTCAACTCGTCCCGGTCGCCGCCACGGTGCCAGCCACCACGAGCCGCCCCGCGATCGGCCCCGTCCCGCGTCCCGCCACCCTCGCCGAAATCCCCACCCCCGCCACCCCCCATCGCCC
>NZ_JAGPXQ010000063.1:0-26777 GCF_018070435.1 Micromonospora sp. C51
GTCCAGGATGGCGGTGACGCCTTGGCCGCCGGCGGCGCAGATGGAGATCAGGCCGCGTCCGCTGCCCTTCTCGGCGAGCAGCTTGGCCAGGGTGGCGACGATTCGGCCGCCGGTGGCGGCGAACGGGTGACCGGCGGCCAGCGAGGAGCCGTTCACGTTGAGCTTGTCGGTGTCGATGGCACCGAGCGGGGCGTCCAGACCGAGCCGGTCCTTGCAGAACTCCGGCGACTCCCAGGCCGCCAGGGTCGCCAGCACCTGCGAGGCGAACGCCTCGTGGATCTCGTAGTAGTCGAAGTCCTGAAGGGTGAGCCCGGCCCGGTCGAGCAGCCGGGGCACGGCGTACGCGGGTGCCATCAGCAGCCCCTCCTCGCCGTGCACGAAGTCCACCGCGCCCGTCTCGGACCAGGAGAACCAGGCCAGCACCGGCAGGTTGTGCTCGCGCGCCCACTCCTCGCTGGCCAGCAGCACGGTGGAGGCGCCGTCGGTGAGCGGCGAGGAGTTGCCGGCGGTCATGGTGGCCTGTTCGGCGTCCGGTCCCTTGGCACCGAAGACCGGCCGCAGCGTGCCCAGCTTCTCCAGGGTGGTGTCGGGGCGGAGGTTCTGGTCGCGGGTCAGCCCCAGGTAGGGGGTCATCAGGTCGTCGAAGAAGCCCTTGTCGTACGCGGCGGCGAGCCGCTGGTGCGACCGTAGGGCCAACTCGTCCTGCGCCTGCCGGTCGATGTTCCAACGCAGCGCGGTCCGCGCGGCGTGCTCACCCATGGACAGGCCGGTGCGCGGCTCGGCGTTGCGGGGGATCTCCGGCTTGAACGGCTGGGCCGGGCGCAGCTTCGCGGCGATCCGCAGCCGCTCGCCGAGGGTGCGGGCGGAGTTGAGCTTGAGCAGCGTGCGACGCATGTCCTCGTTGACCGCGAGCGGCGCGTCGGAGGTGGTGTCGACGCCACCGGCGATGCCGACGTCGAGCTGACCGAGGGCGATCTTGTTGGCGACCAGGATGACGGCCTCCAGGCCGGTGCCGCACGCCTGCTGGATGTCGTACGCCGGGGTGCGCGGGTCGAGCTTCGAGCCGAGCACCACCTCGCGGGTGAGGTTGAAGTCCTTCGCGTGCTTGAGCACCGCACCGGCGACGACCTCGCCGACCCGCTGCCCGGCCAGGCCGAACCGGGCGATCAGCCCGTCCAGGGCCGCACCTAGCATGTCGGAGTTGGAGGCGCTGGCGTAGCGCGAGTTGGAGCGGGCGAAGGGGATCCGGTTGCCGCCGATGATCGCGACCCGTCGAACGTTCTGCACGATCCGCCTCCTCGAAAGTGTTGCCCGCACCTTACTCACCAGTAGGCTACGCCTATGACCGACAGGTATGCGAGCTTCGTCCAGTCGGGCACCGGGCGGGCGCTGGTCAAGCGCCTCGGGCTGCCCGATCCGCCGCGACTGCGCCGGCACGCACCCGGCGAGCCGATTCTGCCCGGGCTGGTCCTGCTCGGTGCCGCCACCGGCGGGCGGCTCAGCGAGCCGGTCGGCAAGGCCCTGGCCGCCGCCGGGCTCGCCCTGCGCGATCCGGCCACCGCCGTGCCCGATCCGGCAACCGGTCGTACGCCGGAGAGCGCCGCCCTCGTCTTCGACGCTACCGGCATCACCGAGTCGTCCCAACTACGCCAGCTCTACGACTTCTTCCACCCGCAGGCCCGGGCGATTCAGCCCAGCGGCCGGGTGATCGTGCTGGGCACTCCGCCGGCCGAGTGCGACACGCCCCGCGAGGCGACCGCCCAGCGGGCGCTGGAGGGGCTGACCCGCAGCATCGGCAAGGAGTTCGGCCGGGGGGTCACCGCGCAACTGGTGTACGTCACGCGGGACGCCGACCCGGGCACCTGGACCAGCCTGGAGGCGACCCTGCGGTTCCTGCTGTCGGGCCGTTCCGCGTACGTCTCGGGGCAGGTGATCCGGGTCGGTGCCGGCCAGGCCACCGCACCGGCCGACTGGGACCGCCCGCTCGACGGGCAGGTGGTGCTGGTCACCGGCGCGGCCCGGGGCATCGGCGCGGCGTTGGCCCGGGTGCTGGCCCGCGACGGCGCGACAGTGGTGGCGCTGGACGTGCCGGCCGCCGGGGACGAGCTGGCCACGGTGGCCAACGAGATCGGCGGTAGCGCCGTGCAGCTCGACCTGACCGCCGCCGACGCGCCGGCCCGGCTCGCCGAGCACCTGGCCAGCCGGCACGGGCGGGTGGACGTGGTGGTGCACAACGCCGGCATCACCCGGGACAGGACCCTCGGCCGGATGGACGCCGACCGGTGGGACCAGGTCATCGACGTCAACCTGTCCAGCCAGGAGCGGATCAACGACCTGTTGCTGGAGCGCGGGCTGATCCCGGCCGGCGGGCGGATCATCGGCGTCTCCTCGATCGCCGGGATCGCCGGCAACCGCGGCCAGACCAACTACGCCACCAGCAAGGCCGGGGTCATCGGGCTGGTCGACTCGCTCGCCCCGGCGCTGCGGGAGCGGCAGATCAGCGTCAACGCGGTCGCGCCGGGGTTCATCGAGACCCGGCTGACCGCCCGGATCCCGCTGGTGCTGCGGGAGGCGGGCCGCCGGATGAACAGCCTCTCGCAGGGTGGGCTGCCGGTCGACGTCGCGGAGACCATCGGCTGGCTGGCCTGGCCGGCGTCCGGTGCGGTCACCGGCAACGTGGTCCGGGTCTGCGGCCAGAGCCTGCTGGGGGCGTGATGGCCAGGCGTGGACATGGCGAGGAGCCCGGCGACGACCTGTCGGTCGGTGAGCTGATCGACGGGCCGACCGAGATCCTGACGCCGGAGATCCGGGCCGCCGCGCTGGCCGGCGGGGCCGACCTGGAACAGACCCGTGACCTGTCCGGGTCGGGCGCGGCGGTGACCGGCGCCCGGCGATCGACCGACACCGCCGCCGGCCCCCGCGAACCCGCGGCGCGGGCCCGGGTGGAGCTGCCTCGGATGCCGACGGCGGGTCCGTTGTACCGGCGGGCGCTGTTGAACGCGGTACCGGGGCTGGGCGGCCGGCAGGCCACCGGGGTGCCGGCGGTCGAGCTGGCGGTCGCCGGGGTGGCGGTCGATCCGGAGCGGCTGGCCGACTACGACCGGGTCTGCGGGTTCCGCCTCGCCGATCGGCTGCCCGCGACCTTTCCGCACGTCATGGGCTTTCCGCTGGCGCTGCGTCTGATCACCGCGCCCGAGTTTCCCATCCCGCTGACCGGGGTGGTGCACGTCGGCAACCGGATCACGCTGCGGCGGCCGGTCATCATCGGCGAGCGGCTGGACTTCACCACCTGGGCGGAGAACCTGCGTCCGCACGACCGGGGACGGCAGGTGGACGTCGTACTCGTCGGGTCGGTCGACGGCGAGGAGGTGTGGCGCGGCGTCTCGACGTACCTCGGCCGGCAGCGCACCCCGGACAGCGGTGAGCGGCGCGACCAGGGCGAGCGGCCACCGCCGCCGGCCGCCACCGCTCGCTGGCCGGTCACTCCCCGAATGGGTACGGACTACGCGCGGGTCTCCGGCGACCACAACCCGATCCACACCTCGCGGCTGGGGGCGCGGCTGCTCGGTTTCCCCCGGCCCATCGCACACGGCATGTGGAGCAAGGCACGGTGTCTCGCGGCGTTGGAGAGCCGGCTACCCGAGGCGTACACGGTGGACGTGGCGTTCAAGCTGCCGGTGCCGCTGCCCGGCACGGTCGCCTTCAGCGCCACGGCGCGCGACCCGGGCTGGGATTTCGGTCTGTACGACCGGCGTGGTCGCCCACACCTGGCGGGCACCATCCGCTGAGCGGGGCCGGGCACTTGCCCGGCCCTCTCTTTTCCGCTAGGTTGTTCTCAAGTAGAGATATTCTCGAAGTGAGAGTGATCGAGCGTGAACGAGCAGGATTTCCTCGCCGCCTACGACCCGCGGGCCTATCCGGCGGTCGCGGTGACCGTCGACATCGTCGCCCTGACCATCCGCGACGGCGCACTGCACCTGCTGCTGATCCGCCGGGGCGAGCAGCCGTACGCCGGTCTCTGGGCTTTGCCCGGCGGATTCGTCCGGCCGGACGAGGATCTGCCCGCCGCTGCCCGGCGGGAGTTGGCCGAGGAGACCGGTCTCGACGGCCAGCCACTCCGCCGTGTCCACGTCGAGCAACTGGCCTCCTACGGCACACCCGACCGTGATCCCCGGATGCGGATCGTCTCGATCGCCCATCTGGCCTTCGCCCCCGACCTGCCGGACGCGACGGCCGGCACCGACGCGGACGAGGCGGCCTGGGTGCCGGTCGCCGAGTTGGCCAACCGGCAGCTCGCCTTCGACCACGGCCAGATCGTCGCCGACGGGCTGGAGCGGGCGCGCTCCAAACTGGAATACACCCCGCTGGCCACCCGCTTCCTCGCACCCGAGTTCACCATCGGAGAGCTGCGGGCGGTCTACGAGACGGTCTGGGGCCACCAACTGCACGCCGGCAACTTCCACCGCAAGGTGCTCTCGGTGCCCGGCTTCGTGGAGAGCACCGGCGCCAGCACCGAGCGCGGTGGCACCCGAGGCGGCCCGCGGGCCCGGCTGTACCGGGCCGGTGACGCTCGGCTGCTGCATCCGGCGCTGCTGCGTCCGGCGCGCGAGGAGACGGTGCGATGACCACCGACGAGGCGATCCGCCTGGTCACCGCCGCCCGTGACGACGACGAGCTGTTCGGTGGCGACGCGCCGGAGCGGCGCTACCGGGAACTCGTCGGTGCCCTGCACCCGGACCGGCTCGGTTGGGTCGGTCCGGGGATCCGGGCCGCTGCCATCGACGCCTTCCTCCGGGTCACCAGCCGCTGGCGGGCCCGGCGGGCCACCGTGTTGCACGGCTACCGGTGCGGGCGGCCCGCGTACTCCGGTGACCTCGCCGACCTGTACGACGTCGGTGCCGACCGGCTGCTCAAGCTGCCTCGCGACGCGGCCGACAACGATCTGATGGTCCGCGAGCAACGCGCCCTGCGCACGCTAGCCGAGCGGGGTGACCCGCGCTGGCTGCCGTACGTGCCCCGGCTGGTCGACAGTTTCACCCACCGCGACGCCGGCACCGGGGCGGACCGCCGGATCACCGTGCTCGGCACCGCGCCCAACCTGCACAGCCTGGTCGAGGTGCGGCGGGCCTATCCGGACGGGCTGGACGCCCGGGACGTGGCGTGGATGTGGCGTCGGCTCCTGGTCGCCCTCGGCCTGGCGCACCGGGCGGGCGTGGTGCACGGTGCGGTGCTGCCGTCCCACGTGCTCATCGACCCCGACGCGCACGGCCTGGTGCTTGTCGACTGGTGCTTCTCCACCGAGCCGGGCGGCACCGTGCCGGCGATGGTGCCCGAGCACGAGACCTGGTACCCGCCGGAGGTGCCCAACCGTCAGCCGTGCGGGCCGGGCACCGACATCTTCATGGCCACCCGCTGCATGACCTGGCTGCTGGACCGCCGAGCCCCGCGCCAGCTGCTCGACTTCGCCCGGGGCTGCCGGCAGGGGCTCCTGCGCGCCCGCCCCGACGACGCCTGGCTGCTGCTGCGCGAACTGGACGAGGTGCTGCACCGCCTTTACGGGCCGCGCACCTTCCGCCCCTTCACCCTCAACCCCTAAGGAGGCTGCCATGGGCAGCGGAGCATGGTCCACCGATGTGTACGACGCCGCCGACCGCTACCGCCGGGCCACCGGCGCCAGCGCCTTCTCCTACAGCGACAGCGGGGCCCGGGTGGTGCACCCGGCGCTGGACCCGCGCGGCGCGGTACGGGAGAGCCGGGACAGCGCGGAGCACCCCCAGTCGACCCCCGTCGCGGTCCTGTTCGACGTGACCGGCTCGATGGGGCACGTGCCCCGCGTTCTTCAGGCCAAGCTGCCGCAGTTGCTGGGTCTGCTGCTGCGCCAGGGCTACGCCCGCGACCCGCAGATCATGTTCGGCGCGATCGGGGACGCCACCTGTGACCGGGTGCCGTTGCAGGTGGGGCAGTTCGAGTCCGACAACCGGATGGACGACGACCTCGGCCGGATCGTGCTGGAGGGCGGCGGTGGCGGCCAGATGCGGGAGTCGTACGAGCTGGCGCTGTACTTCATGGCCCGGCGCACGATCACCGACAGCTGGGAGAAGCGTGGCCGGCGCGGCTACCTGTTCGTCATCGGCGACGAGTTGGCGTACCCGCAGGTGAAGGCCGGCGAGGTGAGCCGGCTCGTCGAGGACGACCTGCGCGAGGACGTGCCGTTGCGGCAGATCGTCGACGAGGTCACCCGCCGCTGGGACACCTACTACCTGCTACCCGCCGGCAGCCACTACTCGGGCAACCGCCGGGTGCTCGACTTCTGGCGCGACCTGCTCGGCCAGAACGCCCTGGAGTTGGACGATCTCGCTGCGGTCTGCGAGACCATCGCGCTCACCGTCGGCCTCGGCGAGCAGGCAATCGACCTCGACCAGGGTCTACGGGACCTGGACCGCGCCGGCTCGTCCGCCACCGGCACGGTGTCGAAGGCCCTCGCCCGGTTGGACGGGAGAGCCCGAGCCGAGGTGTCGGAGCTGCCGGCCAGCCGTACCACCGGGCGCGGAGTGGTCCGGCTGTGACCCGGCCGGCGGCGGGCGTGGTTCCGGGCGGCGCGGTGACCGGCAGGCCGGCGGACGCCGTGGCGGGCCGGCGATCGACGGGCGGGCCGGCGGCGAGGGGGCCGCACGGCCAGCACGTGATCGTGGTCGACCTCGGGTACGGCGACGCGGGGAAGGGCACCGTCGTGGACTGGCTCTGCGCGACCCGGCCGGTGCGGACGGTGGTGCGGTTCAACGGGGGTGCGCAGGCGGCACACAACGTCGTCCTGCGCGACGGCCGGCACCACACGTTCGCCCAGTTCGGGGCCGGCACCTTCCGCCCCGGGGTGGGCACCCACCTGTCCCGCCACGTGGTGGTGGACCCGCTGGCGTTGGCCACCGAGGCGGACCACCTCGCCGCCGTCGGGGTGCCCGACGCGCTCGACCGGCTGACCGTGGACGGGGAGGCGCTGCTGGCCACCCCGTACCACCGGGCCGCGAACCGGGCCCGGGAGCTGGCCCGCGGAGCCGACCGGCACGGTTCCTGCGGGCTGGGGGTGGGCGAGGCCGTCGCGTACGGTCTCGCTCACCCCGACCAGGCACCCCGGGTGGCGGATTGCCGCAACCCGGAGCTGCTGCGCCGCCGGCTGACCGCGCTGCGGGACCGGCTCAGCGCCGAACTCGGCCCGCTGGACGCCCCTCCGGTCGCCGACTGTCTGCCGGCGTACCGGGCCTTCGCCGAACGGGTGGCGATCGTCGACCGGAGCTGGCTCGCCGCAGAGCTGCGCGCCGGGACGTGCGTGTTCGAGGGCGCGCAGGGAGTGCTGCTGGACGAGTGGCACGGCTTCCACCCGTACACGACGTGGAGCACCACCACCGCCGCCAACGCCGAGGCGCTGCTGACCGAGGCCGGGCTGGCCGGATCGGCGACCCGGATCGGCGTGCTGCGGACGGTCACCACCAGACACGGGCCGGGTCCGCTGGTGACCGAGGATCCGGCGCTCGGGCTGACCGAGCCGCACAACCCGACGAACCCGTGGCAGGGCCGCTTCCGGTTCGGCCACTTCGACGCCGTCGCCCACGCGTACGCCCTGGCGGTCGCCGGTGGGGTCGACGGCCTGGCGCTGACCCACCTGGATCTCGTCGGTCACGGTCTCGACCTGCGGATCTGCCACCGCTACGCGGACCTGGACGGACTGCGGCCGGGTCCGCCCGGAGACCTCGACCGGCAGGCGGCGCTCACCGCCCGCCTGCTACGGACCCGACCGGTGTACGACGACCCTGCGCCGGTCGACTGGCCCACGGCGGTGGAGCGGGCGCTGGGCGTACCCGTCGTGCTCACCTCCCACGGACCCACAGCGGAGGACAAGCGGATGCGGACGACCCACCTCGACACCGCCCGCCCCGACGGCGGTACGGCGACCCGGGTGCCGGTGGCAACGGGTGGAAGGCCCCATTAGCGGTGATCCGTCCGTCCCGCCCCGGTGCCTCCGTCGGGCGGCGAGCATGTATCCATGGAGGCCGCGCTCGACCTGATCCGGCACACGCTCACCTCACCGTGGGTGTATCTGCTGCTGTTCGGACTCACCGCGATCGACGCGATCTTCCCGTTGGTGCCGGCCGAGGCGGCGGTCATCACGGTCACCGTTCTCGCCACCGGCGGCGAGCCGAATCTGGTGGTGGTGATCGTGGTGACCATGCTCGGCGCCATGCTCGGCGACCACGTCTCCTACGCCATCGGGCGCGGCGGCGGCTCAGGTCGTCTGGATCGTTCGCCGGAGGACAGCCGACGCCGGGCCGGATCGCAGTGGGCGCGGCGGGCGGTGTGCCAGCACGGCGGCGTCATCCTGACCTCCGCCCGGTACCTGCCCGGTGGGCGGACGGCGGTCACCCTGACCATGGGAGCGGTGCGCTACCCGCTGCGCCGCTTCCTGCTCTACGACCTGATCGGTGCCGGCACCTGGGCGCTCTATTGCGTGCTGCTCGGCCTCTTCGGCGGGCTGGCCTTCGAACGTGACCCGATCTACGGGATCCTGGCCGGAATCGGCCTGTCGATCGCGGTCACCCTGCTGGTGCAACTGGCACGCGGACTACGCCGCCGCGCCCATCGCCGGGCCGCACGACACTGAGGGTCGGTGGGTCACCCGGGCGGGTGCCAGGTGACGCCGCGCAGCAGTTGCCCGGCACCGAGCCAGGCGACGTTCATCATCTGGGTGGCGGTCTTCTCCGGGTCGGCTTCCGGATGGTCGGCCAGCCAGTCGGCCAGTGACTCACTCGCGCCGACCAGCGCGTACGCGACCACCTCCAACTCGGTGTGGGCCACCTCTCGCCCCTCGGCGCGCAGCGCGTGGTCGAGCATCCCGGCGGCCACCTCCACCAGCCGCGCCCGCATCACCGTCAACTCACGCGCGAAGGGCTGCTCGGCGCGGGCCTGCCGGTAGAGCACCGCCCAGCCGTCCCGGTGCGCGCCGACGAAGCCGAAGAACGCCCGCAGCCCGCGCCAGAGTCGCTCGTCGGCGGGCAGGTCGGGGGCGGCGGCACCGGCGATGGCCTCCATCATCCGGGTGCCCTCGCGGTGCAGGCAGGCGACGAAGAGTTCCTCCTTGGTGCCCAGGTACGCGTACACCATGGGCTTGGAGATGCCCGCCACCTCGGCGATCTCGTCCATGCTGGCGCCGTGGTACCCACGCCGGGAGAAGATTCGCACCGCGGAGTCGAGCATCTGCTGCTGCCGTACGGCGCGTGGGAGGCGCTTGAAGGCGGGACCGGTGGACACCTTGCGAGCATACCTACCCGTGCGTAAGGTTACGCACGAGTAGCCACTGTCCGAGAGGTGCCTTTTCCATGACTGACTTCGACCCGGCCAACTTCGCAAACGTCGGCCCGAAGGAGTTCGCCCAGCTCGTCAAGAACACCCCGGAGAACAAGCTGGCCGAGGTGATGTCCGGTGACCTGCGCGGCAAGATCCTCGGCGAGGTCTTCGGGCGGATGCCGCAGCTGTTCCGCGCCGACCGGGCCGGCTCCACCAACGCGGTCATCCACTGGAACATCACCGGCGCCCCGGACGGCGGCACCGACACCTACGAGGTGGTCATCGCCGACGGCACCTGCACGGTCAACGAGACCCCGCAGCACGACCCCCGACTGAGCCTGACCATGGGCCCGGTCGAGTTCCTGAAGATCGTCTCGGGCGGCGCCAACCCGGTCATGATGTTCATGACCGGCAAGCTCAAGGCCAAGGGCGACCTGGGCCTGGCCGCCAACATCGCGAACCTCTTCGACATCCCCAAGGCCTGAGATGGCCGAGTTCTCGCTCGACCTGAACGAGGAACAGCGGGATCTACGGGACTGGGTGCACGGCTTCGCCAGCGAGGTCGTGCGCCCGGCCGCGGCCGAGTGGGACACCCGCGAGGAAACCCCCTGGCCGATCATCCAGGAGGCGGCGAAGGTCGGGCTCTACGGCTTCGAGTTCCTCGCCACCTGCTGGGCCGATCCCACCGGGCTGTCGCTGCCGATCGCCAGTGAGGAACTGTTCTGGGGCGATGCCGGCATCGGGCTGAGCATCTTCGGCACCTCGCTCGCGGTCGCCGCCATCTACGGCGCGGGCACCCCGGACCAGCTCGTCGAGTGGGTGCCGCAGTGCTTCGGCGACGCCGACTCCCCGGCCGTCGCCGCCTTCTGCTCCTCCGAGCCGGAGGCCGGTTCCGACGTCGCCGCCATGCGTACCCGCGCCCGCTACGACGAGGCGACCGACGAGTGGGTGCTGCGCGGGCAGAAGGCGTACGCCACCAACGGCGGGATCGCCGGGGTGCACGTGGTGACCGCCTCGGTCGAGCCGGAGCTGGGCTCGCGGGGACAGGCCGCCTTCGTGGTACCGCCGGGCACCGCCGGGCTCAGCGCCACCCGCAAGCTGCGCAAACTCGGCCTGCGCGCCTCACACACGGCCGACGTCTTCCTGGACGACGTCCGGGTACCGGGCCGGTGCCTGCTCGGTGGCAAGGAAGCGCTGGAGGAACGCCTGACCCGCGCCCGCTCCGGGCAACGCGCCTCCAGCCAGGCCGCGATGCGTACGTTCGAGCTGTCCCGACCCACCGTCGGCGCGCAGGCGCTCGGCGTGGCCCGGGCCGCCTACGAGTACGCCCTGGACTACGCGAAGGAGCGGGTCCAGTTCGGCCGGCCGATCATCACCAACCAGGCGGTCGCGTTCACGCTGGCCGACATGAAGATGGAGATCGACGCCGCTCGGCTGCTGGTCTGGCGGGCCTCCTGGATGGGGCGCAACAACCGGCCGTTCACCGCCGGTGAGGGCTCGATGTCCAAGCTCAAGGCCGGCGAGGTGGCCGTCTCGGTGACCGAGAAGGCGGTCCAGCTGCTCGGTGGCGCCGGATTCCTACGGGACCACCCGGTCGAGCGCTGGTACCGCGACGCCAAGATCTACACCATCTTCGAGGGCACCTCGGAGATCCAGCGACTGGTCATCTCCCGGGCGATCTCCGGGATGCAGATCCGTTGACATGGATCTGCCGTTCATCGTCAGCACGCTGACTCGGCGGGGCCTGCTCGCCCCGGGTCGTCCGATCCGCGTCGCATCGCAGCTCAGCGCGCTGCGCAAGTGGGGTTGGAGCCTCGCCGGTGAACTGCGCCAGGCGGCGGCCCGGGACCCGGGCCGGGTCGCGGTCATCGACGAGCAGGGCACCGAGCTCACGTACGCCGAACTGCTCGACCGGTCCATGCGGCTCGCCCGCGCGCTGCGTGCCGCACTCGGCGTCCAGGCCGGCGACCGGGTCGCCGTGCTCGGCCGCAACCACCCGGGTCTGATCGAGACCGTCGTCGCCGCCACGCTGCTGGGCGCCGACGCCGTGCTGGTCAACACCGGCCTCTCCCCGGCGCAGCTGGCCACCGTGGCGCAGGAGCAGCGGCTGCGGGTCCTGGTGCACGACGACGAGTTCACCGAACGGACCCTCGGGCTGCCGGCGGAACTGCACCGCCTCGACGAGCAGGCCCGGAGCGAACTGATCGACACCGCCCTCCCCGGTGAACTTCACCCGCCCGAACGGGACGGCCGGATCATCGTGCTCACCTCCGGCACCACCGGTGCGCCGAAGGGTGCCCGCCGACCCACCCCGAACGGCTTCGGCCCGCTGGTGTCCATCATCGACCGGATCCCGCTGCACGTCCGGGACCGGGTGCTGATCGCCGCCCCCATCTTTCACACCTGGGGGTACGCGGCCCTACAGGTCTGTTTCGCCCTGCGGGCCACCATCGTGCTGCACCGCCGCTTCGACCCGGCCGCCACCCTGGACGCCCTGGTACGGCACCGCTGCCAGGCCCTGTTCGCGGTGCCGGTGATGCTGCAACGGCTGATGGAGGTGCCGCCGCCGGAGCACCGACCGCCGCTGAAGGTGGTCGCGGTGAGCGGCTCGGCGCTGCCCGGCGGCCTCCCGGCGGCGTTCATGGACACCTACGGCGACGTGCTCTACAACCTGTACGGCTCGACCGAGGCATCCTGGGCCTCCATCGCCACCCCCACCGACCTGCGCCGGGCACCCACCACCGCGGGCAGGCCGCCGCACGGGACCCGGCTGGAGATCGTCGACGACGACGGCCGGCCGGTGGCCGGTGGCCGGGTCGGACGGATCCTGGTCGGCAACGAGATGCTCTTCGAGGGCTACACGTCCGGCCCCGACCGGGATCGACACGACGGCCTGCTGGACACCGGCGACCTGGGCCGGGTCAACGCCGACGGACTGCTCTTCGTGGACGGGCGCGCAGACGACATGATCGTCTCCGGTGGGGAGAACGTCTTCCCCGCCGAGGTGGAACAGCTGCTCGCCCAACTCCCCCAGGTACGCGAGGCCGCCGTCATCGGGGTACCCGACCCTGACTACGGCCAGCGGCTCGCCGCCTTCCTCGCCCTGTACCCCGGCGAAACCCTCGACGCCGATGCGGTCCGCGAGTACGTCCGGCACTACCTGGCCCGCTTCTCCGTGCCCCGCGACGTCGTCTTCGTCAAGTACCTGCCCCGCAACGCCACCGGCAAGGTGCTCACCCGCGAACTACGCCGCTACTACGCCTGACGCCGCCGGTAGTGCCGCGACCTGCGGCAACCCGGGCCATCACCTCGGCGGGAAGAGCACCGGACGATCCCTCGGCGAAGACCTGCGTACCCAGCGCCAACGCCGAAGGGCGCGGTGGGCGCAACCTGCCGCCACACCAACGCCCTCGACCGGATCCCCCAGCATCGCACCGGCCCTGGCCGTACACCCCCCGAACCGGGCGACGTCCGGGTCAGCCGACGACGATGTCGCAGTCGGCCTGCCCGGTCGCCACCAGCGCGTCGAAGCTGACCTGGATGAACGGCTCGTACGCGGCGGCGTTGAGGCTGCGGGTCTTCTTACCCGGCACCCACTTGGTGCCGGTCGACTTCCGCAGGTCCGACGAGCCCAACGTCAGGTCGCAGATCCAGTGCGCATTGCGGCCGATCAGGTTCCCGTTTCGGGCGTCCGCGTCGATCTCCCAGTTCCCGTCCCGGCTGATCGTGAAGGAAACGTTCCCGCTGACCTTCCGGCTGCTGTCGCTGGTGTTGAAGGTGACGGTGTCGCCGTCGGACGCCACCGTCTTGGTGGTCGCGTTGGCGTACGCCGGAACGGCTCCGAACAGCACGGAGCCGGCGACCGTCCCGGCGGCGGCGACCAGCGCCAGTCCACGCCGGCCGAAAATGGCGGCGGTCACACCGGAGTTGTTGGATCGCATGTCGTTACCCCACTTCTCTCGTGATTCGACGGATGCCCGCTGCTGGCGGTACGGCACGCCGCAGCCGACACATGTAAGTGTCGTTATCGGCGTCAGCGTTTTCTTGTGGGAAGTCTGAGGAAGAAATAGGGAAATGCTGAGATTCGGAGAGCGGGCCAAAATCGGACGACGTTTTCATTGAGATCCGACAATCCGCTACTTGACTCGACAGCGATTTTGCACGAGGTTGCCCGCCGACCGGACCGAGTCACCGGCGGCGACCCGGTGGGAGGGGAATCGGGACACGCCCCTACGGGAGACTCCTCAGGGGACGGTCGGGTGGATTCCGGATACCTCCCGCGCCGCCGGGCTCGGCAGGCTCTCCCCATGAAACTCACCAGGCGTAATCTCCTCGCCGGAGTCACCGTCGGCGCGCTGCTGGCCGGCACCCTGGCGGTACCCGCCGGCGCGACCCACCGCAGCTGCCCGATCGGATCGTTCGACCCCACGAGCCTGATCACGGCGGTCGGCGAGATCCCAGACCCCGAGCTCACCACCACCAGCGTCCAACTGCGGGTCACCACCCCGACCGGCTGTTTCAGGGACACCTTCGGGGTACGGGACCTGCGCTCCTCGGCACCGGTACCGCGGGACGCCCGCATCCGGATCGGCAGCGTAACCAAGGTCTTCACCGCCGTCGTGGTCTACCAACTGGTGGCGGAGGGCCAGTTGGACCTCGACGATCCGGTACGCCCGTACCTGCCGGACCTGATCCCGACGGACTGGCCGACGGTGACCGTACGGCAGTTGCTCGCCCACACCAGTGGCCTGCCCAGCCCGGTACTACCCGACGGGCTGGAATGGCAACTCGCCCACCGCTTCGACCGCTGGACTCCTGAGCAGATCGTCCGCACGGCACTGACGAACCCGCCGGACTACGCCCCCGGCACCGCCCAGCGCTACACCAACATGGGCTACATCGTTGCCGGCATCCTGATCGAGCGGGTGACCGGCAGGTCGTACGCGGAGCAGATGCGGCACCGGATCTTCCGACCGCTCGGGTTGCGCGACACGTACGCCCCGGGCGTCGCCACCGGGATCCGTGGTCCACACGTGCGGGGCTACCAGCAGGTGAACCAGGACGGCCGGACCGTGCTGGTGGATGCGACTCGCTGGAGTCAGACCTTCACACCCGCCTCGGGTGACCTGATCTCGACCGTCGCCGACCTGGACCGGTTCTCCGCCGCCCTGTTCGACGGCCGGCTGCTCGCCCCCGCGCAGCAACGTGAACTGTTCACCCATCCGTGGACGGGTGCGGAGTACAGCAACGGCGGCCTCTCCTCGATCCGGCTTCCCGACGGCCGGGTCTTCTGGGGCAAGTCCGGCGCCCGTTACGGCTACCAGACGGCCATCGGCGCACTCGACGACGATGGTCTGCGGTTGGTGTTCGCCGCAAGCCCGACCGACGCCAAGGCCGAAGGGCAGTCCGCGCTGGTCCAGCGGGTGCTGGCCGCCGTGTTGGCGCTCACCTGAGGGCTGCCGCGACGCCGGCCGGTCAGGGAGGGCCCTGCTGCACCCGGAGGCATCGGCAGGTGACCCTTCCTGGCGTCAGGCTTAGCGGTCGGTGGCGCGGCCGATGGCGGCGGCGACGCCGCCGACCCGGTCGGCGAGCAGGCCGAGCGCGCCGACTGCCCGGTCTACCGGGTCGTCGCCGGTGCCGCCGAGCGCCCGCGAGCGCTGGAAGGCCTCCTTCACCTCGGCCCAGCGGGCGGCCTGTTCCGGCGTGAGCCGACCGCGCAGCTCGGCGAGCTTCAGCAGGTTCGCCTCCGCGCCGGCCGCCAGGGTCTGTGCCTCACCCAGGTAGTGATCGTCGATCACCGCCTCCAGCTCCTCGTCGGTGAGCACCGGGACGATCCGTTCGGCCAGCTTGTTCATGTTCCGGTACGACCCCTGGAGCTGGAACGGCGGTTCGGTGCGGGCGTCGTCGGACTGGGCCGCCGAGGCGATGTACGCCTGGTTGTTGGCCAGCACCACCTGCTGCACCCGCAGCAGCTTGCGCAGCACCGAGACGATCTGCTCCAGCTCCACCGGCTGGTAGGGGTGCGACAGCTGGTCGGGGCGGACCGTGTCGTCGCCCCGGGCCATCCGCACCAGCAGTTCCAGGTCGGCGCGATCACGACCGGAAAGCGGTGCCAGCACCGGGTTCGCGGTGAGCGCATTCTCGACGTAGCTGAGCGCGAAGACCTCCTCCCGGCCGGAGAGCACGTCGCCGAGGTTCCACACGTCGGCCCGGTTGGCGAGCATGTCCGGCACCCGGAAGCGCCGGCCCGACTCGGTGTACGGGTTGCCCGCCATGCACACCGCGAACCGCTTGCCGCGCAGGTCGTACGTGCGGGTGCGGCCCTCCCAGACGCCCTCCATCCGGCGTTGCCCGTCGCAGAGCGAGATGAACTTCTGCAACAGCTCCGGGTTGGTGTGCTGGATGTCGTCCAGGTAGAGCAGCACGTTGTTGCCCAGCTCCAGGGCGAAGGAGATCTTCTCGACCTCCTGCCGGGCGGTGGCGTCGGGTGCCTCCGCCGGGTCCAGCGAGGTGACCTTCGAGCCCAGCGCCGGCCCGTTGACCTTGACGAAGACCAGGCCGAGCCGGCTGGCCACGTACTCCATCAGGGTGGTCTTGCCGTAGCCGGGCGGTGAGATCAACAACAGCAGGCCGGACTGGTCGACCCGCTTGCCGTCGCCGGTCGCGCCGAGCTGCCGGGCCAGGTTGTCGCCGATCAGCGGCAGGTACACCTCGTCGAGCAGCCGGTTGCGGACGAAGGCGTTCATCACCTTCGGCCGGTACTCCTCCAGCCGCAGGCGCTCCCGCTCGACCTCCACCAGCTCGTTGCGTCGCCGTTGGTAGTCCCGGTACGCCGGAACCAGTTCGGTGCGGAACGTGCGGGTCCGGGCGAGCGTCTCGTCCAGCCGTACGTCCAGGGTGGAGGAGCCCTCGACGCGGGGGTGCGCGCCGAGCAGGCCGCCGACCGTCTCGGTCATCGTCGCCGCGCTGTCCTCGCGGGCCAGGTCGGGGCCGCACAACTCGACGGTGACCGCCTCCGGCAGGTCGTAACCGGACAGGCCACCGTCGTCGGTGGCCAGGAAGGCGGTCAGCCAGGCGTCGATCAGCTGGTACCTGCCGGCCAGATCGTCACCGAGGGACCGCAGGTCGTCGTCGAACTCGCGGGAGGAACGGGACTGCGGGCCACCGAGCGCCCGGCGGAAACGGTCCAGCAGGGCACGCGCCCCGCCCCCGGTGACGAAGCGCACCGGCGGGGCGGCGAGTTCGGCGAACAGGTACTCGCCGGCGAGCGCGGTGCCACCGGACGGCACCGGCAGTCCGGCATCGCGCAGGAACACCTCGATCGCCTCGGCCAACTGGCCGCAGAGCAGGTCGGCGGCGTCCGCACCGTCCGGACGACCGAACCGCGCCCGAGCCCGGGCCAGCGAGGCGGCGCGCGCCGTCCAGGCCGACCGGGCCGACTCGTCCGTGGCGTACCGCCAGAAAAGCTGGGCGGCGGCGCGGTCGGCCGGCGGGTAGCGCAACAGCCCCGCCCCGGCGTGCAGGCGCAGTAGCACCCGCAGAATCTCGGCCGCGTCGTGGTCGTGCACGCCGCGCTCGTATCCCTCGTCGTAGCGGGTCTCCGCGATCCGCCGGACCAGGTCCCGCAGCCCGTCGGGATCCACCGCCGCGGTGTGCAACTCGTCCAGGCCGGGGCCGTCGCGACCGGCCTCGGCGGCGGCCAGGATCGAGGTCGCCAGGTGCTCGGCCCGATACACCTGCGCCGACTCGGAGACCAGCAGTTGGTCCCAGAACCGACGGGTCTGCTGGAACTCCTCGTCGCGTACCGGGGCGCGATAGTCGGTGCCGGTCACCGCCACCACCATCCGGCCCTCGGCCGGTACCACCGCCACGTCGATCGGTTGCGTGTTCACCGCGAAGCGGTGCCGGCCCAGCCGGATCGTCTCGCCGCCGTCGGTGTACAGGTCGAGACGGTCACGCAGGCCACGCCCGGCCTCCTGGCGGGCGGCCCGGACCCGGCCGTCCAGTTCCTCGGCCCGCACCGCGTCGCCGAGGGTACGCAGCTCCTCGACCACCGCGCGCAGCTTGTCCACCATCGGATCGGCCGCGAAGTAGGTGTTGATGTCGTCGAGCGAGCCAAGGCTGCCGGCTCGCCGGTGCACGCTGATCAGGATCCGTTCGGCGGAGGCGACGAGCCGGTCGGCCCGGCGGGCCCGCTCGTCCAGCAGCGCCTGCTTACGCGAGGAGAACGCCTCGTAGATGTCGGTACGCCGGGTGGCCAGCTCGGCGAGGAAGTCGTCGAACTCGCCGAACCGGGACTCCAGCTCCTCCACCCGCAGCAGCAGCCGGCCCAGCTGCTCGTCGCAGCGCTCGGCGGTGTCCGCCGCCGCCAGCGCCCCGGTGACCGCCTGACCGAGCAGGGCGAACTCGGCGGCGAAGCCGGCTCGACCCTCCGCCGCGGCCAGTTCCTGACGGCGCTTGTCCAGCACCGCGCGGGCCCGGTTGACCGCGCCCAGCACCTCGCCGACGCGGCCCAGGATGCCGGTGCGGACCGTCGCGTCGGCGATGTCCAACCCGCCGACCACGTCGGTGATGGTCTGAAGTCCGTCGGTACGCGCGGCCAACTCGTCGCGGACGGTACCCGCCTCGGCCACGGTGCCGATCTCGGCGGCCTTCGTGGCGAGCCGCTCCACCTGCTGCTGGTATCCGCTGAACGCCTCGTCGCGGCGCAGGAACTCGACAGCCCGACGACCGGCCGCCGCCAGTTCCTCGTCGAGTCGACCGGCCAACTCGTCGATCCGGGCGTGGTCGACGTACCGCAGTTCCCGCAGCGTCTCCAGGTGTCCCCGGGCGCGGCGCAGCCCGCCCAACTGGGTGACCCAGTCGTCGGCGGTCAGCGGCGCCTCGCCGCGCGCCCGGCGGGCCAGCGAGGCGATCTGCTCGGCGCTGTCGTCCAGTTCGGCGCGGGCCTGCCCGGTGAGCGTCCGGACCTTCTCGTGTTCCTCCAGCACGGCGGCGGCGGTGCGGCGCAGCCCGGCCAGCGGCGTGGCCAGGTCACCGAGTTCGTCCTCACCGAGCCAGTGGTAGTGGTCGGCGATCCGGACGCAGGCGGCGATCAGCGCCTCGTAGAGCCCGGCGGTGGCGGTGTCGTCGACCATCCCGGCCGCCGAGAGGCAGTCCGAGATGCCGCGTACCAGGTCGGCGTTGCCGATCCGTTCCAGCGGCCCGGTGCCGGCCGGCTGCGCCGCCGCGTACGCGTCCGAGACGTACGGCGTCTGCCAGACCTGCATCGGATGGACCCGGGTCGGTTCCTCGGACACCGCCCGGAACACCACGAGCGTGCCGTCGTCGAACAGCGAGAACCCGTGGCACGGGATCGGCGCGGCCACCTCCTTGCGGATCGCGTTGTACGGCAGCAGCAGGCTTCGGCCGTCGGCGCGGGCGTGGAAGACGTAGAGCACGTCCTCGCCGTTGGGCGAGCGCACCACCCGCTCGAACTCCAGGTCCGACACGTCGGTGTCGAACGTCCGGGTGACTCCGGTGACCAGGTGGTACCCGCCGGGAAAGATGATGCCGTGGTCCTCGGGTAGCCGTTGGCAGGCGACGCCGATGCCGTCGAGTCGGATCACCTCCCGGGTGAGCGTGTTGAACACCAGGTGCCGCCACTGCGTCTCCTTGTACGGCCGCAGCCGCAGCAGGATCAGCGGCCCCACCCGGGCCCAGTGCACGTCGGCGTCGGCGAGGCTCTGCAACGGCTCGTCCACCGGCTCGCTGTAGATGCCCTCGCCGACCTCGGTGTTGTTCTCCACCTTCACGGTCAGCGTGCCGCCGACCGTCTCCACGAAGACCTGGCCGTCGATGGAGATGTGCGGGTGCCGGCCGAGGACGTGGTCCTCGCGGGTCGTCTCGGTCCACTCGAAGTCGTGTGACGGTGGGAAGACGTGGTCCCGCTCGCCCCGGCTGTCCAGGTACTCGGGCACACCGTCGACGCCGACCTGCCACCGCAGCACCCGGATGTCCTCGGTGCGCGGCCCGGTCTGGAACACCGCCAGCAGGCGACCGTCGACCCGGCGCAGCTGCAACAGGCGGGCCTGCCGGTAGTAGCGGTACAGCTCACCGAAGTCGCGGACGAACTGCGGGTCTCGGAGCAGCCCGGGCAGTTCGTCGTGACCCGCCTCGTCGAACCGGAACCCGGCCACCTCCGGGCCGCCGCCCGTGCTCGCGCTGGGTTTCCCGGGCTCTTGGCTGAACCGGTGCAGCGAGAAGACGTCGTCGACGGACGTCTCCGGCTTCAGGCCGATGAAGACGTTGTAGCCGAACAGCATCAGCCCGCCCACCGAGACGATGTCCCGGGGTACGCAGTTGTGCTCCGTACGGATCCGCTCGGTGCTCAGCAGCCGCAGCTCGGTGCTGCCGAAGACCTCCAGCCGACGGGCGTTGAGCGACTCTGCCCGCCGGGCCAGTTCGGCCGCATGTGAGGCGAGTCGCCGACGCAGCACCTCGTAGCTGCCGTCGTCCAGTCCCGGCCGGGTACCGGCGTCCGCCGCACCTCGCCCGTTCGGGTCCGGGGCGGCCGGAGCCGGTCCGGCGTCGCCAGGCGTACGCCCGGCAGCGTCCGGACCGGCGGTCGGCTCACTCACCGGCGCGCTGCCGTGGACCGGCCAGGGCGGCGACCGGGGTCTCCGCCACACCGAGGCGCTGCGCGGCCTTCAGCAGCTCCTGGAGCTTGCCCTTGTCCCCACCGCCCGAGCGCATCTGCTGCATCAGGAACGCCGACAACGTGAGGTTCTGGAGGTCGGCGCTGTCGACCGAGCCGACCATGCGGGCCAGGTCGTCGGTGAAGCTGGCGGTGCCGTCCAGCCACGGCTGCGCGAGGTTCTTCGCCACGTCCGAGTGGGCCACGAAACCATCCACGCTCTTGCCGTACGAGATGGAGCTGAGCAGCCGGTCGAAGAAGATGCTGTCCCCGCCGACGATGTCGATGTTCGCCTTCTCCAGGCCGGTGGCGACCAGCTTGGCCTGTGCCTCGGCGACCTGACGCTGGGTGTCCAGCCCGGCCAGCCGGACCTCCTTCTCCAGTTCCAGGCGCAGCCGGTACTCCTCGTGCTCCCGGGTCGCGTCGTCCAGCGCGGCCATCGCGGCGGCCTTCTCGGTCAGACCCTCGGCCTCGCCCTTCAGCTTCTCGCGCACCGCCTCGGCGGCGGCCACGGCCTTCTCCCGCTCGACGGCGGCCTCGGCGCGCCCGACCTTCTCGATCGCCTCGGCGCTGCGCTCCTGGACCTGCACGTCGGCCAGGCCGGCCGCGGCCGCCTCGGCCTGGACGCCTTCGGCCAGCCGGATCTTCGCCCGAGTGTCCAGCTCGGCGGCCTGCTGCCGAGCCTCGGCCAGCACCAGTTCCTCGCGGGCCCGGTGCTTCGCCGCCGCCTCGGCGGCCTCCGCCGCCTTGATGTCCTTGACCAGGTTCTCCTGCGCCTCGGCCTCCGCCTGGATGACAATCGCCTGCCGGGTCCGCTCGGCCTCCTCGACCACCCGCAGCCGCTTGATGTTCTCCTCCTGCTCGGCCACGGTCTTCTCCACCGCGATCCGCTCCCGGATCACCTCGGCGATGGCCCGCTTCTCGGCCTCGACCTCCTTGTCCTTGGCGATCGTGCTCAGCTCGGTCTCCCGGTCCCGGCCGATCACCTCCAGCAGGCGGTCCTTCTCGATCCGCTCGGTCTCGATGGCGATGACCCGCTCACGGTTCTTCTCGGCGACCGCGATCTCCCGGGCCCGGTTCTCGTGCTGGACGCCCAACTGCTCGTCGGTACGGATGTTCGCGGTCTCCGCCCGCAGTCGCTCCTCCGCGCGTACCCGGGTGACCTCGGCTTCTTCGCGGGCCCGTACCGTCTCGATCTCGCGGCGCTGTTTGGCCTCGGCGTCCGCCTGCCGGCGCTCCAGTTCCAGGATGGCTTCCCGGGCGTCGACGTTCTGCCGGGTGATCTCCTTCTCCTCGCTGCGGCGGAACTCGTTGGTCCGCACGTGCTCCAGCGCGGTCAGCTCGGTGATTTTCCGGATGCCCTGGGCGTCGAGGATGTTCTTCGGGTCGAGCTGCGCCATCGGCGTCTGCTCCAGGAAGTCGATCGCCGCGTCCTCCAGGCTGTAGCCATTGAGGTCGGTGCCGATCACCCGGATGATCTGGTCCCGGAACTCGTCGCGCTTGGTGTAGAGGTCGACGAAGTCGAGCTGCTTGCCGACCGTCTTGAGCGCCTCGGAGAACTTCGCGTTGAACAGCTCCTGGAGGGTCTCCCGGTCGCTGGCCCGAGCGGTGCCGATCGCCTGCGCCACCTTGATGACGTCCTCGACGGTCTTGTTGACCCGGACGAAGAAGGTGATCCGGATGTCGGCCCGGATGTTGTCGCGGCAGATCAGACCCTCGTTGCCGGTCCGTTCGATGTCGATCGTCTTGACCGAGATGTCCATGATCTCGGCCTTGTGCAGGACGGGCAGCACGACCGCGCCGGTGAAGGTCACGTCGACCCGCCGGACCTTGGAGACGATCAGAGCCTTGCCCTGCTCGACCTTGCGGAACAGCCGGCTGACCATGAACACCACGCCGAGCGCGACGAGCAGGACGACGGCGAGGAGTACGCCTATACCGGTGGTGATGACATCCATGGCTGGGCGCGCGTGCGGTGGCGACCGGCCGACGGGCCGGGCGGGACGCCGCGCATCCTCCTTTCGGGGCGGCTCAGGGGCAGCGTGGGGCGGGGCCGGCCGAAGGGGGTTGACCGGCTGCGCTCGACAGGTTGGTGGGCTATTCGGGGACGTGTCTCATCGGGTCGAAGGCGGGTCCGGCGGGCATCACCCAGAAGAACTCGCCGTCGGTGTCGTAGTCGTAGATCAACGCGGAGCTGCCGGCCGTCATCTGCTCGTCGCCCGGTTGCCGGATCTGGACCACCGCCGACGAACCGTCGGCCGCGGTCACCTCGGCCTGACCGAAGTCGGCGGTGACCGTACCGGTGCGCACGACGCAGAGGCGACCGACGAAGGAGTGCCGGGTGGCGTCCGTCTCGGTGGGAAAGAGCCGGCTCAACGGCACCGCGATCAGGCGGGTCACCAGCCACGCGCAGGCCGCGGCGGCCAGCAGCACACCGACCGAGACCGCGATCCGGGTGCCGGAGCCGAGCCCGAGGCCGTCGAGCAGGGCGGTGCCGGCGAGGCTGACGAACCAGGCCACCGCCACGAGCAGGGAGAAGATGACGGCACTGGGCACGCCGCCCAGGCCGAGACCGGCCAGTACGGTGCCGGGTACGCCGTCGACGTCGAGGTCGTCGCCGAGATCCAGCACGCCGGTCAGCACCAGCAGCCAGTAGCCGACGACCACCACCAGGAGGAAGCTGAACAGCACGGTGGGAAAGCTGAGCGCCGCGCCGAGAAATCCGGTCACCGCGTCCTCCTCCCCGTGCCGATGGGTCCTGGCCAGCCACCGGCACGATGATCGTGACACGGGTTGTCAACGCCCCACGGTGGCCGATCGGCTGATCCCGCCGGCCTGACCGGTCAGGGTCGAGACGACGACCTCAACCGAGGTTGGCCTCGATGATGGCGTCCAGCGTCGACGACCGGATCTCGACCTCCGCCGCCGTCACGGCGATGAACCAGCAGCGCCCGTCCGGCGCCCACGCCGACAGGTACGCCGTGGACGTCGCCGGCTCGTCCGTGGCCATGACCTCGGCGCGGGTCGGAACGGTCACCTCGCGTGGGGTGCCGGGCAGGCCGCGCGGCGCCTCGAAGTCGAACACCACCACCACCCGGGACACCGGCCCAACCCCCTCGTACGCCGACCGGTTGCCGGTCGGCACGACCTCCGGCCGAGCCATCCGCAGCACCGCGTCCGTGGCGTCGACGGGCCGCAGGTAGGGCGGCAGGCCCCGCAGCTCGGGTACGACCGGGCTGGCAGGTGGCCCGGCCACGGATGGCGAAGGTTCGTCGTGTCGTGTGGTCGCGGCCATGAACACCGCCGTTCCGACGACCGCGCACGAGGCGAGCGCGGCGGCAGCGGCCCGAAGCTTGCGGCGACGACGTAGCCGGGCCCGCACCGCCGGCAGTGGATCCCCGGCGGGCGGCCCGGGATCGCTGTGCCAGACCTCGCGGAGCGCGTCCCGGATATCGGTCATCCCGCCACCTCGCGTTCCGCGCGTACCCGGGCGATCGGCAGACCTGCCCGCAGCAGGGCGCGATGGCGCAGCGACCGGACGGTCGCCGGCCGACGCCCGATCGCCGCCGCGATGGACTCGTCGTCGAGGTCGTCCAGATAGGTCATGACCAGTACGACCCGCTGCAACGGAGAAAGCCCGGCGAGCAGCCGGCGCAGTCTGTCGACCTCGTCGGTCGCCGCCGACGGCGGAGCGGCCAGGGCCGACCGGGCCCGCCGGACGATCGTCCGCAGCCGACTCACGTGCAGGCGCACCATGGTGAGCTTCGCGTACGCCAGTGGTCCGCCCTCGGCCACAAGGCGATGCCAGGTCGTGGCCATCCGCACGTAGGTCCGCTGGAGGAGTTCCTCGGCCTGGTCCGGGTCGGCGGTGACGGCGCGTGCGTACCGACGTAGCGCCGGTGCGGAGTCGCGTACGAATGTCTCGAACTCGTCGGCGTCCATCCCACCTCCCTCACCGGTAAGAAACGCCACCACCGGTGCGTCGAGTTGCACTGTCGCCCGCCGGTTTTCACCGGCAGGCGGGACGCCTCACGACAGCGCGGGGACGAGCACCATCAGCACCGAGAAGACGGAGCCGCAGTGTCCCTTCTCGACCTGGGCAGACAGTAACAACGACCGGGGCGGGTCGGTCGTCCCGAGAGGCATACAAGTCAATGTCGGCATGCGCCCCCTATGGCGCACAGCACGGCCACCAGGTCGATTGGTGGTGAAGCGGTGCCAAAGGGACGGCAGGAGCGCCGACCCATGGCCCGTGCGGCCACGACAGACAACTACGCACGCAGCGACCCGACCAGCCGAGCCTCCGGTCACCCGGAAAGGGCGATCCGTCCGTCGACCGCGGCGGCGGCGATGTCCCGGCGGTAGTGCGAGCCGGACAGCGTGACGCCGCGTACCACCTGGTAAGCGGCATCACGGGCGGCGGCCAGGTCCGGGCCGGTGGCCGTACCACAAAGGACCCGACCGCCGGCGGAGAGCAGGGCACCGTCGGTGGCCCGGCGGGCGGTGCCCGCGTGGATCACACCAGGCTGTTCTCCGCCGGTGATGACATCGCCGGTACGCGGCCCCGCCGGATAACCCTCGGCGGCGACCACCACGGTCACCGCCGCGCCGGTACGCCAGCGCAGCGGCGGATGGTCGGCCAGCGCACCACTGGCGGCGGCGTGCAGCAGCCCACCCAGCGGTGTCTCCAGCAGCGCCAGCACCACCTGGGTCTCGGGGTCCCCGAAGCGGGCGTTGAACTCGATCACCCGAGGGCCATCGGCGGTGATCGCCAACCCGACGTAGAGCAGGCCGGAGAAGGGCGTACCCCGGCGGCGCATCTCGGTAAGCGTCGGGTGCACCACATCCCGCATGACATCGTCCACGAGATCGGCCGGCGCCCACGGCAGCGGCGCGTACGCCCCCATGCCGCCGGTGTTCGGGCCGCTGTCGTCGTCACCGACCCGCTTGAAGTCCTGTGCCGGCAGCAGCGGCACCGCGGTCTCGCCGTCGGTGACCACGAACAGCGACACCTCGGGACCGGAGAGGTACTCCTCGATCACCACCCGGCCACACTCACGCGCGTGCGCCTCGGCAACGGCGCGGTCGTCGGTGACCACCACGCCCTTACCGGCGGCCAGCCCGTCGTTCTTGACCACGTACGGCGGGTCGAACCGGTCCAGGGCGGTGGCCGTGCTTTCCTCGTCGGTGCAGGTGTACGCCCGCGCGGTGGGGACACCAGCGGCGGTCATCACCTCTTTGGCGAAGGTCTTGGAGCCCTCCAGCCGGGCCGCCTCGGCAGACGGCCCGAAGACCGCGATGCCCTTGGCCCGGACCGCGTCGGCCACCCCGGCGACCAGTGGCGCCTCCGGCCCGATCACGACCAGGTCCGCGCTCACCTCGACGGCGAGCCCCGCCACCGCCACCGGATCGACCGGATCGACGGCCCGCAACTCCGCCACCGCCGCGATCCCCGGGTTACCGGGTGCCGCGAACAGCGCCTCGACGGACGGATCCTCGGCCAACCTCAGCGCGAGCGCATGCTCCCGCCCACCGCCACCAATAAGAAGTACCCGCACGCCGAGTCATCCTACCGACCCCACCCCTATCCCACCCCACCCCCGACCATCCCCACCGGCCCCGTCGATCAAGAAGTTTTCGTCTCGGATCTGGCGTGCGCGCGACCAAACGCTCTTGGTCATCTATCCAAGGCGCGGCGCACCGTCTCGGGTATGTAGTCCGGGCGGAGGGTGTCGGGCCAGGTGAACCGGAGGATCCTCCAGCCGGCGTTGGTGAGGCGGTTCTGCCTGATCCGGTCCTCGTAGACCGCCTGTGGTGTGCGATGCGGAGCCGCACCGTCCGCCTCGGCGATCACCCTGGATCGACGCCAGCCCAGATCGCCGATGCCGAGCAGGTACCCGTCGTCATCGCGCACCTCCAACTGAAGAACATCGGGCGGGACGCCCCCGTCGACGCACCTCAGACGGGTGCGGGTCTCCAGCGGGGACTGCGCACGGCCATCCGCCTCGGCCAGGCATTGCCGCGCCACCCTTGCTCCCCGCCGACCAGCGATGAGCGCCGGGATAGCCGCAAAGTCAGCCTCGGTGACAAGTTGCCGGTTGAGTGCCGAGTCCAGTACGCAGACCGCTGGGTAGCGGCCCACCCGGAGGATGACGTCGGCAACGGTTCGCACGGCACTGGTGACCGGGATCCCGGCGACCACGCCCACATCGGCCGACCCCAGCGTGAGTTGGTGCACCACGAGATCGGGATCGTTCCGACGCTGCGGACGAGGGCTGTCCGGCGGTACCGACACGTGGATCGTGGAGGTGGCCCGGAGTCCGGCGACGCCGTGCAGCTCGACAGCCGTGTCGAGGACTGCCACCGCCCCCGGCCCCAGGCTGTCCACGGCGGCGCCGATCCGCGCCCGACGGTGGCGGAGCACGTCCAGCGCGGGGTCGGGCAGGAACCGCCCGCGTGCCACCCTCGTCCAGCGCCCCGACCTGACCAGATGTCGGATCTGGTCACGGGTGTAGCCGGCGGCCAACGCCTGCGTCGCCGTCACCACACCACCCTGCTCGGCAGCTACTCGTGTCAATACCTCGAACGCCTCCACCCACCCACCCTGTCCACCGCCGCTCAACCCCCGCAGCCCCTGTGGACAACCCTGTGGACAACGAACCCCTTTGCCGCGTTGATCAAGAAGTTTGCGTCGGGCCAGCGCTCAATCCCAGACCAAAACTTCTTGATCAACGCGGGGGTACGCGGGGTACGCGGGGGTGGGGGT
>NZ_JAGPXQ010000064.1:0-24040 GCF_018070435.1 Micromonospora sp. C51
CACCCCACCCACCCCGACCCACCCCGACCCACCCCGACCCGCTTGACGGCGTTGAACAGGAGGTTAGCGGCACACACAGAGATCAAACTCACCGCTAACCTCATGATCAACAAGGTGGGACGGGGTGAGGCCCGGGGTGGGTGGGTGGGTGGGTGGTTATTCGAAGTTGCCTTGGTGGGTGGTGGGGGTGGAGTTGTCGCTGGTGGTGCCGGCGGGTGGGGTGGTCAGGCCGCCGGTGGTGGCGTCGCCCGTGGTGGTCGGGGCGACCTTGCCGCGGTGGCGCTCCGGTTGGCGGGCCACCCGACGGGCGCTGGCCGGGCCGGCGGTGCCACCGGTCGTGGTGATCGCACCCTGGCCGCCCGTCGGCCCACCGTCGCGCAGCACGTTCGGGTCGATCGGCACGTCCGCCGGGTCGTCCGGGTCGTCGCGCTGCAACTGACTCTCCACATCGGTCGGCGGCACGGTCACCTCGTCCAGGGCGCCTTCGCCGTACACGCCGCCGGCGATCCGCTCCTCGGCCCGGCGGGCGGCGTCCTGTCGCATCTCGTCCTCACGCACGATCCATCACCTCGCAGAAGGGTCGGTCTCGGTGCGTGCCCGGTGACCGGCGAGGCAAACCCGCACCGCCGGTTCACCGGGTCGTCGCACGGCGCTTGCCTGCCCGCCGTGCCGGCTGCCGATGCTGTGCAGCGGATTCGGCGGGAGATCCCCGCAGGAGGGAGAGGACAGCGTGCGCATCGTACGCCGTACCGCCGTCGTGGCCCTGGCCGCGACGATCGTGACGACCATGCTGACGGCACCTGCCGCGGCACATCCGCGACCAGACCGGGACTTCGACCTACAGGCCCACCGGGGCGGACTCGGGCTGCGGGTGGAGAGCAGCCTCGCGTCGTTCGGCAACGCCCTTCAGCTCGGGGTGAGCACTCTCGAACTGGACGTGCAGATCACCGAGGACGGACGGGCCGTGGTCACCCACGACCGGCGGGTCAGCGCCGCGAAGTGCAGCGACACCGCCCCGGTCGTACCCGGTGACCCCGAGTTCCCGTACGTCGGGAAGTACGTCAACACGTTGGCCCTGGCACAGGTACGCACCCTCGACTGCGGCTCGCGTACGCTGCCGGACCGGCCCGGGCAACTCGCCGTGCCCGGCGCTCGGATGCCGCTGCTGAGTGAGGTCTTCGACCTGGTCAAGCGGTACCGGGCGAACGACGTGACGCTCAACATCGAGACCAAGGTGGAGGCGGGAGCGCCGAGCGAGACCGCGCCACGGGAACAGTTCGTCCAGGTCACCGCGAAGGAGATCCGGGCCGCGGGGCTGCTGCGGCAGGTGACCATCCAGAGCTTCGACTGGGGCGCGCTCAAGCGGATGCGTCAGGTCGAGCCACGACTGCCGTTGGTCGCGCTGACCAACTACGACTTCCTCCAGGTCGGGCAGCCGGGCGCCTCCCCGTGGCTGGGTGGGCTGGACATCGACGACTTCGGCGGCGACCCGATCCGGGCGATCCGCAGCCTGGGCGTCACCGCCTTCTCACCGGTGCACGGCTTCCCGCAGAACGGCACCGTCAGCGACCCCGGCTACCGGCCGTACGTGACGCGGGAGCTGGTGACCCACGCACACCGCAACGGCATCACGGTGATCCCGTGGACGGTGAACGACGCCCCGACCATGGCCAAGCTGATCAACGACGGGGTGGACGGCATCATCACCGACTACCCGGACCGGCTGCGCACGCTGCTCGCGCAACGCGGCTACCGGCTCCCCCGGGCGTACGCCTCGCCGTTCGACGTCCAGGCGCACCGCGGCGGCCGGGCGACCCGGCCCGAGAACACCCTGCCCGCCTTCGCCAACGCCCTGGCCAACCCGGCGATCTCCACCCTGGAGCTGGACACCGGCGTGACCTCCGACGGCAGGCTGGTCGTGCTGCACGACCGTACGGTCAACGGCTCGCACTGCCTCGACACCGCACCGGTACGGCCGCGCGACCCGCAGTTCCCGTACGTGGGAAAGCTGGTGCACCGGCTGAGTCTCGCGCAGCTCAAGACCCTCGACTGTGGTACGAAGACGGCCGCCGACCTGCCCGACCAGGTGCCCGTCCCGGGTGCCCGAATCCCCACCCTGGAGGAGGTCTTCGCGCTGGTGAAGGCCAGTGGCCGGACGGACATCCGGTTCAACATCGAGACGAAGATCAGCCCGTTGGTGGACGACACCGAGCCGTACCGCAGCTTCACCCGCAAGCTGGTCACCGCGGTGCAGCGCGCCGGCCTCACCAGCCGGGTCACCGTCCAGTCCTTCGACTGGCGCACCATCACCTACGCCCGACACCTGGACCGGCGGATCGAGACGGTCGCCCTGGTCTGGCAGTACGGGCCGACGGAGTGTGCCGGGCTGGCCGACGAGTGCTCGCTGCGGGCGGTGTACGGCGACCCGTCGGTCAAGAGCCCGTGGACCGCTGGACTGGACTGGTGGAAGTACCGGGACCTGGGCAAGCTCACCCGGGCTGCCGGCGCTGCCACGGTGTCGGCGAACTGGCAGGTGCACGACCCGGCACAGGGTTCCGTCACCCACCCGGACTGGTACCTGCGGCAGGACCCGACGTACTTCCACGGACCGGACGTACGCACCCTCCAGGACCGGTACGGCCTCAAGGTGATCCCGTACACCGTCAACGACGCGGCGGTGATGCAGCGGGTGATCGACCTCGGAGTTGACGGCATCATCACCGACGACCCGGATCTGCTGGTCGGCGTGGCCATCCGCAACGGTCTGCGGTGAGCCCAGCGCGGGCGGCGCGGCACCCCGGGCGTCGCCCGCGCGGACGGGCGGTAATCGTGGCCCGGACGGCGTTACTGCCCCCGTCGGCGGGGGTAGACGCGGGGTGCCCCCGCCAAGTGCGCGAACCGTGCCGTGGCCGACACGCGGTAGCGGGGCGAGGGTCGCAGGTTACGACTCATCAATCCTGAGGAGGACAGATGAGCACGCAGGCTGCATCTACCAGGCCGATGAACCGTCCGGCGCAGGACGTTCAGAACCGCGCGGCCATGCAGGAGGCACCGACCCGTCAGATGCCGATGATGCAGGACGGGCACCGGGAGCCGATGCCGGCACCGGGTACGGAGACCAAGCAGGCGTTCCTGACCACCGAGTTCTGGATCTACGCCGCTGCCGTCACCACCGTGGTCATCGCCGCCTTCTGGCGTGGCACCAGCTCGTACGGGCTGAACCTGAACAACCCCGGCCAGGCGTGGTTCTTCATCACCCTGCTGACCCTCGGTTACCTGGGCAGCCGTGGTCTGGCCAAGGCCGGTAGCGCGAAGCGTTCCGGTGAGGAGCGCAAGCGGGGGCGGTGACCCCCGCACCGGCGAGGCCGCGACCGGCCCGCGTACGCACGGTGGCCCTTCGGGAGAGATCCCGAAGGGCCACCGTCTCGTCGTGCCTAGAACTCCTCGAAGCCGCCGAAGTCGCCGCCACCGAAGTCGCCACCGAAGTCACCGGCGGCCTCGGACACCTCGTCCTCGGCGCCCTCGAAGGCGTTACCGATCATGTGGCCAGCGAGCATGCCCCCGGCGGCACCCAGCGCAGCGCCGGCCACCACCCCACCCATGCCGACGCCGCCCCGCTGATGCGGGTGGCCGAACTTCTGCGCGCCGCCGTAGCCCTGCGGGCCGAACGCCTGGGCGCGCATGGCACCGAAGCGGCCGATGGTCTCCTGCAACCAGCCGTCGACCACCTGCACCCAGTCGGAGCGCTCCGCGTCGGTGTGCGCCACCTGGTAGCGGCCGAAGACGTCGTGGCCGGGTGCCAGGAAGCCGCCGCGCTTGTCGCACTCCAGCACCACGTCGACGCCGTGCGGGTTGGTGACGAAGGTCAGTTCGAGTTCGTTGATGGTCTGGGCGTACTGCGGCCCGGCGAAGAACTCGATCTCCTGGTAGAACGGCAGGGTCTGCTGCACCCCGTGGATCAGGCCGCGCTCCAGGTCGGCCTTCTTGAACCGGAAGCCGAGCTGGAGGAACGCCTCCAGGATGCGCTCCTGCACCGGCAGCGGGTGGACGTTGATCTCGTCCAGGTCGCCCTTGTCGACCGCGCGGGCGATCGCCAGCTCGGTACGCAGCCCCAGCGACATGCCGTGCAGCCGCTGACCGTAGACCGCGGTGATCGGCGTCTCCCAGGGCAGTGGAAGCTGGAACGGGATGGACAGCGTCTGCTTCGGCGCGAGTTGCAGCGGCCCACTGACCACCTGGCGGTGGAACTCCATCACGCCGGCCTGCTCACCGATCTCGACCCGGGTGACCAGCCCGATGGCGATGTGTTCGATGTCCGCCGCGGCGTCCCCACCGAGCAGGTTGACCTGACCGTCGAGTGCCAGTCCGGGCCTGGTGTTCGGGTTGGCCAGGACGGTGTCCACACTGGGACCGCCCACGCCCAACGCGCTCAGCATCTTCTTGAAGACCATCGGTACTCCTGCGGGGTCTGGTGCCCGAACTCCCCTGCGGGACCGGACGCGGACCAGCGCACCCTATCGAGCGGGCCTGTGAGGTCGCTGAAAACCGGCGGTTTCGGTGGCCCGTGCCGCGCCTGAATTGCCCAGCCATCGTCCCTTGTGCCGTATGCCGGGCGGCCCGACCCGGGCCGCCCGGCGGACGTGCCAAACCGGTCAGGGGCGTCGGTGGTGCCGGACGCCGCCGGGATGCGGATGGTCCAGCGCAACCGTTGACGGGACGGCCCGACAAGCAGTGCTGGCCGGGCCCGTGCGGGCCCGGCCATCGATGGTGCGATGTCAGCTTGCGGTGCAGGCCACCGCAGGGGCCGAGTTGGTGCCGTTCCAGCTGCCGAGGAAGCCGAAGGTGGTGCTGGCCCCGGCGCCGAGGCGGCCGTTGTAGGAGACGTTGCGGGCGGTCACGGTGGAACCGCTGCTGGAGACCGTGGCGTTCCAGGACTGGGTGACCGTCTGGCCGTTGGCGTACGTCCAGCGCACCGTCCAGCCGTTGATGGCGCTGGAGCCGGCGGTCACCCGCACCTCACCCTGGAAGCCGCCCTGCCACTGTCCGCTGATCGAGTAGGTCGCCGTGCAACCGGCGCTCGGCGGTGGGGTCGACGGGGGCGGCGTCGACGGCGGCGGAGTCGACGGGGGCGGGGTGGACGGCGGCGGAGTCGACGGCGGGGGCGTGGTCGGCGGGGTCGAGTCGTAGACGCTGGCCTGTCGCGCGGTCTGCCGGATGCCGTTGGTGCCGTTGAACAACCGCTCACCCCAGCTGGTCAGCTGGTTCGGGTTGAAGTTGGTGGCCATGTCGAGGTACTCCACGCCACCGCTGTTGCCGCTCCAGGACCAGCCCAGCCAGCCGATGCCGTTGGCCTGGGTGTAGGAGAGGATGGCGTCCTCGTCGGGGTTGCCGTCGGAGTGGTTGTGCCCGAACTCGCCCACCACGATGGGCAGGCCACGGCTGCGGAAACGACCCAGGTAGTCGCTGATCTCCGCGGCGGTGTCGAAGACGCCGTACATGTGGACCGAGAAGACCGTGTTGCCGGCCGGGTCGGCGCTGAAGACGGTGGGGGCGTTGTCGCGCATGGTGAACGACCAGTCCTGCCCCCAGTTCGGGGCGTCCACCATGATGGTGTGCGTGAGGCCGCCGTCGCGCAGCCGACGGATCGCGTTGGCGGTGTCGGTGGCGTACGACGAGTAGTTCTGGTTGCCGTACGGCTCGTTGCCGATGTTGACGATCACGTAGGCTTCCTGGCCGTTCAGCGCGCTGGCGATGCTGAGCCAGTAGTCGACCGCACGGTCCAGGCTGATCGCGCCGCTCTGCTCGCCGTACCCGGTGGTGTCGTGCACCTCCAGGACGCAGATCAGCCGGTTTGCCTTGCAGAGCTGGATCACGTTGGACACGTCGCTGGCGCTGTTCCGGGTCCACCGGTCGCCGCTGGAGAGCACGACCCGCACCGAGTTGGCGCCGAGGGCCTTGATGTCGGCGAAGGAGCTGGTCTGGTTCGGGTACCAGGTGTGCGCGTGGTTGACCCCACGCATGATGAACTCGTTGCCGTTGGCGTCGTAGAGCCGCCCGTTGCTGACCGTGAAGCCGGCGGCGGCGTGCGCCGAAGGTCCGAAGGCGAAGACTGCGGCGACGGTCGCCAGCAGGATGGCGCCGACGGCCGCGAACAGTTTTCTCATGCATTTCCTCGCAGGAGGTTTCTCCCCCGTGCCCAGGGGGTGCGGTGAGTGACAGGTGAGCGGCTGCAGCCCGACAGCCGCGTTCAGACCCGGCGAGGCATCAGCGTATGCCGATGGGATAGCGAAAGCAACCGGTTCAGTACGCCGGCTACCCGTGACGACCCAGGAGACACCGAGTCGCCACGGGGGCGGACATCCCCACCACAGGATGCACACCACGCCGGCATCTGAACCGGTTCAGACAACGGTAGGCACGGGCCGGGCGCACCGTCAAGCGTCGAGCAGGGTTGACCGATCCGGGCCGGGGTATCCGGAATGACCCGCCCCCGGCTCGAAGGAGACGTCAATGGTCAGCATCGGCTACACCCTGATGTGCGAGCAGGCAGGTCCGAAGGACCTCGTCGACCACGCCGTGCGGGCCGAGGCGGCCGGCTTCGACCACCTCGTCATGTCCGACCACTACTACCCCTGGCTGGAGTCGCAGGGTCACTCGCCGTACGCCTGGTCGGTGCTGGGCGCGGTCGCGCACGCCACCTCCCGGGCGGCGCTGATGTCCTTCGTGACCTGCCCGATTCGCCGCTACCACCCGGCGGTGGTGGCGCAGAAGGCGTCGACGCTGGGCGTGCTCTCCGACGGCCGGTTCACCCTCGGCCTCGGTGCCGGGGAGAACCTCAACGAGCACGTGGTGGGCGGCTGGCCGCACGTACAGCAGCGGCACGAGATGTTCGAGGAGGCGTTGCAGATCATCCGGCCGCTGCTGAACGGGGAGACGTTGACCTTCTCCGGCAACCACTTCGACGTGCCGGACGCCTACCTCTGGGACCGACCCGACACGCCGGTGCCGATGGCGGTGGCCGCCTCCGGCCGGCAGTCGGCGACCCTGGCCGCCGAGTACGCCGACGGCATGATCGCCACCGACCCGGAGTCACGCCTGGTCGAGATGTACGAGCAGGCCGGCGGGGCCGGACGTCCCCGGTACGGGCAGGTGGCCATCTGCTACGGCCCCGACGAGGCCGAGTGCCGCAAGATCGCCCACGACCAGTTCCGCTGGTTCGACCTGGGCTGGAAGGTCAACAGCGACCTGCCCGACACCGACTCCTTCGAGGCGGCCACCCGCAGCGTTCGCGAGGAGGACGTGGCGGCCGGGCTCTCCTGCGGCCCTGACGTGGACAAGCACGTGGCGGCGTTCAAGAAGTTCGTCGACGCCGGCTTCACCCACGTGGCACTGGTTCAGGTCGGCGGCGACACCCAACCGATGTTCCTGGACTGGGCGCAGGAGCAGCTGCTGCCCCGACTGCGTGACCTCTGAGCAGGAAGGCGTGACAGTCGATGCGTATCGGCAACACGGAGATCCGCCCCGCCGGCGGCGGCGTCGGCTGCCTCCTGATGATCCTGTTCTCCCTCGTCGCCTCGATCGTCCTGACCGTCCTGCTCAACCTGCTCCTGTGACTTCCGACAGGTGTTGACCAAGAGGTTCTGGTCCCGACACGCCGACGTCGGAGACCGGAACCTCTTGATCAACGCGGCAGAGGCGGGGTGAGGTCGAGCTCCGCGAGCAGGGGGTAGTGGTCGGAGGCGTGCTCGGTGTCGGGGGTGCGGATCACACGTAGCTGGGTGAGGTGGGTGGCCAGGGTGGGGGTGGCGAGCAGGTAGTCAAGGCGCATGTCGACGAACTCGGCACCACCGTGGGCGGTCGGCACAGTCGGTCCGGCGTCCGCTCCGAGATCCACCAGCCCGGCGGCGAGCAGCCGGGCCACCGCGCGGGTCTCCACCGTCCGCCCATCACGACGCAGATGCCGGCGACGGTACGCGAGCGGCAGCCGACCAACCTGGTCGGCGTGCCCGGCGTACGGATCGAGGGTGTTCAGATCACCGGCGAGCAGTGCCAGGCCGTCGTGGCTGGGGCGGAGCGCGGCGACCGCCCACCCCGCCTCGATCAGCCGGCGCGTGCCCGAATACGGGTCGAGGTGGGTGGTGAGCACCGTCAACGGACCGGCGTCGGTGCTCACCACCACGCGTTGGGCCGCGTGGTGGAACGGCCGGCGCACCGGTGCGGCGGCCAGCACCGGCCACCGCGGGGCCACCAGCAGCGCGACCGGCTGCCCCAACCAGGAACGGGCCAGGAACGGGCGGAGCCCGACGCCGCTGGCGAAGCCCGCGACGTCGAGACCACCCAGCTCCTGCAACGCGAGCACGTCCGGCCGCTGCTGGGTGATGACCCGGGCCACCAGCTCGCGCCGGTCCGGACCGCCACGGTCCCGGCCGCCGGTGCGGATGTTCCAGGTCATCACCCTCAGCACGGCCGGCTCAGCCCGGCTGGCCGGCCCGAGCCAGCTCGTCGTCGAGAGTGTCCACGTCCTCCGACTCGATGGCCGGTTGGTTGCCCTGCCGGACGTCCTCGTTGGGTCGCACAACCCAGTACAGCAGCCCGATCCAGAGCGAGGTGAGCAGGATCGCGCCCATGAAGTCCGTCGGGTGGTGCATGCCCCGGTACATCCGGGAGATCGCCACCCCGACCGGCATCACCACGGCGAGCGCCACGAAGACCCACCGCCACCACCGGTCGGTCCGAGGGAAGACGATGACGGCGATCGCGACCCAGATGCAGAGGCTCGCCGCGATGTGCCCGGACGGGAACGACGAGGTCGGCATCGGGCCGTCCAGGTTCTCCACCGGCGGGCGCGGCCGGTCCACCGCCGCCGCGCTGGCCAGGAAGAGGGTCAGCTCGCCGAACATGGTCAACGCTACGAACAGCACCGGCCGCCAACGCCGCCAGATCGCCAGCACCAGCGGGCAGAACACCAGCGAGATCGCCAGGATGGCGTGAGTGTCGCCGACCTTGCTCCACCACCAGCTGAAATCGTCGAGCGAGGCGGTACGGCGCTCGGCGAACCAGTTGGGCACCGTCTCGTCGAGGCTGGCCAGGAAGGTGTTGTCGGCGTGGTAGCTGACGAACATGCCGAAGCCGTAGAGGGCACCGAACACCAGCACCCAGCCGACGATGATCTCGGCGACGCCGGCCCGGGCATGCGGCAACAGCTTCTCCTCGTCCGGCGCCGGCGCCACCTCGTGCCCGGCCTCCGGCTCCAACCCCTCGGTCAGCGGCGCCGCGGGCCGTCCCCGCTCCAACCGCCACAACCGGAAGGCGTACGCGGTGACGCCCAGCCAGGCCGCGCCGAGCAGCCAGGCACCGATCACGTCGGAGAGGAAGTGCACGCCGAGCGCGACCCGGGTGAACCCGATCAGGAAGACGACGGTGGCGACCAGGGCCATCGCCGGCCGACGCCAGCGGGGTGCCATCGCCGGCAGGAACACCAGCAGCAGCGCGCCATAGGCCACCATCGACCCGAGCGCGTGGCCGCTGGGGAAGCTCTGCCCCGCGTACGCGCCGATCGGCACGTCCACCTCGGGGCGCAACCGGTCGACGAGCGTCTTGAGCGAGGGGTCGAGGACCAGCGCGCCCACGCCCGTGGCGATCAGGAACACCGCGAGGCGACCCTGCCGGCGGATCAGCAACCCGACCACGGCCACGGTCACCAACCAGATGATGACCGTCCGCCCACCGAGGTCGGTGATGGCGTTGAGCACCGTCACCAGCGGCCCGATCGGTGCCACCTGGTCGTTGAGCCACTCGGCGACACCGTGGTCCACGTCGTACAGCGGCGACCACCGCACCCGGACCAGCACCAGCACCAACCCGAAGCCCACCCCGGCACCGAGCACGAGCGCCAAGCCGGCGAGCGTACGTTCGGTGAAGTGTCCGAGGGGTCGTCGCAGTACGTCCCTGACCGCGCCCACGGCAGCCTCCTTCGCCTCTGGCGTGCCGCAGTACCCGGTACGCCGTCGCGGTACACCCGGCGATGCCGTGGGTCAGAGCGCGGTCATCTCACCGGTGTCGTGCACGGGGACCCGCTGCGCCTTCGGCTCCCACAGGTCCGGCCTTGCCGGCTCCTGCACGCCGATGCGTACCGCCTCGAGTTGCGCCGCGAACGAGAGCCCCCCGAACAGCGCCATGCCGGTGAGGTTCGCCCAGAGCAGCAGCGCCATGACGCCGGCCAGCGCGCCGTAGGTCTGTCCGAAGTCCTCGCTGAACCGCACGTAGCCGGCGAGCCCCAGGCTGGCCAGCCACCACAGCGCGGTGGCGATGCCGGCACCGAACAACAACCAGGACAGGCCGGGTTGGTGGCGTCGGGGCGCGTGGCGGAACAGCACCGCGACGGCGAGCACCGTCAGGCCGAGGCTGAGCGGCCAACGCACCAGATCCCACACCGTGCTGGCGACGTCACCCCAGGCATAGTGGCGTTCCACCGAGTCGCCCATCGGACCACCGCCGACCAGGATGAGAAACCCGGCGAGGGCCGGGAGGCCGGCGCTCACGGCGAGCACGGCCGCCCGCAGGTACTTCCACAACGCCGGTCGGTCCCGTTCGACGCCGTAGATGCGGTTGGCGCCCCGCTCGATCTGGGCCATCGTGCTGGTCAGCGCGACCAGACCGGTGATCAGACCGAGAGCGAGCGCCACCTCCCCGGTCTCCTCGGCCCGCTCGGCGCCCGCGTCGTCGCCCCCGCCGAGCAGCTCGGCGACCATCTGATCACTGGTGCCGGGGGTCAACGCCAGCACCGTATCGGCGACCACCTCACCCCCCTCGGCCACGCCCAGCTCGGAGATCAGCCCGGTGAGGGCGATCAGGAACGGCACCACCGCGAGACAGAGCTGGAACGCGAAGGCTCGGGAGTGACTGAACCCGTCTCCGTAGCGGAACCGGGTGAAGGCGTCACGCAGCAGGTGCCAGCCGCCCTCCCGGCGCAGCGTCTGCCAGGCATGATCGGCGCAGAGCTGCTCGTCGGACATCAGCCGGGTCTCCGGCACGATCTTGGTGCTGCTCACCGTGCGGCCCCTTCGTTCGCGACTGCGGGGCTCGCAAGCTCACTCCTCGCGCTCACCGAGCCCACCCTTCGTTCGCGACTGCGGGGCTCGCACGCTCACTCCTCGCGCTCACCGAGCCCACCCTTCGTTCGCGACTGCGGGGCTCGCACGCTCACTCCTCGCGCTCACCTCGGCCCTCCTCGACGAGGCGTTCGCCCCGCTCGGCGGCGGCCGACGCGTCCTCGGCCAGGTCAGGATCCTGCTCCGGTCGCGGTACACACAGCCACAGCGCCCGCCGCCGAATCTGCACCCGCAGCTCGCGGCCCGGTTCGATCAGGTCGCCGTCCAGCTCCCGGGGCTGGCTCCGGTTGCTGGTTATCTCCACTCGACGGGCGCGGTACACCTCCATCCGCGGCACCCGGTCGCGGCGGCGCAGCACCGCCCAGCCGAGGGAGAGCCAGTGCCGCAGCGTGCGCGGAGTCAGCACGGCGACGTCGAGGTACCCGTCGTCGGGCTCCGCCTCGGTGAGCAGGGTAAGACCGCCCTGGAGCCGGCCGACGTTGGCTACCAGCACCGAACGGGCGCGACGGCGCAGCGGTGCCTGGTCGTCCAACCGGATCCACACCCGCATCGGCCGGTCCCGCAGGTGTCGTGCGGCTCCCACCACGTACGCGGGCCAGCCGATCCGGCGCTTGGTCGTCTCGCTGGTGGCATCGAGCATCTGGGCGTCGAAGCCCATGCCGGCCATCACCGCGAAGTGCTGCCCGTCCACCTCACCGACGTCGAGCAGGCGTCGGCCACGCTCGATCGCCACCGCCAGCCCGGCGGGCAGTTCGTCGGAGAGCCCCAGGTTGGCCGCGAGCAGGTTGCCGGTGCCCTGGGGCAGCACGGCGAGCGCCACCTCGGAGCCGACCAGAGCGTCGACGCAGGCCATCACCGTACCGTCGCCGCCGCAGGCGAAGACCACGTCGACCCCCGCGGCGAGGGCCTTCTCGGTCTGGCCGCGACCGGGATCGTCGGGGGTGGTCTCGAACCACAGCGGTTCCGGCCAGCCGGCCGCGTCGAGCGTGTCGCCTACGGTACGGCGCAACGCGTCGAGATCGGTCACCTTGACCGGATTGACCACCACCGCGCTGCGCAGCGGCCCTTCGTCCCGTCCAGCTTCCACGGCGTCAGTGTGCAGCACCCGGCCGGGTTGGGCGACCCGACGCCGATGTGCCTCGATTCACCCAGCCGACGTCCCTCGCCGACGTTTCGACCGACGGCCACCGGGGGACGCGGGTCAAGCGGCCGTCAGGCGCTGGCGCGCAGCGCGACCTCGACCCGGTGGCGTACGTCGGCCAGGTCGACGCCGGCCTCGGTGAGCGCCAGCGCGGCAAGCCCGTTGCCCTCCCGCAGCAGGCCGAGCAGGAGGTGCTCGGTGCCGATGTGGTGGTGACGCAGTCGAATGGCCTCCCGCAGCGACAGCTCCAGCGCTTTCTTGGCGCGGTCGGAGAACGGGCCACCGGTCCGCCGCCGGCCCCATCGACGGCGCGGTGCCGGCACCGCCTCGCGCAGGGCGTCCGGGCCGAACGACTCCTCGATCCGGGCGACGATGGCCGACAGGTCGATGCCGATCTCCCGCAGCGCCGCCGCGTCGGCCTCGCCCAGGCCGCTGCCCCCGGTCTCGGTATGGCGACGGATCCGCTCGCGCAGGTCGTCGGCGGTGACCCCCGCGTCACGGAGCACCCGTACGGCCAGGCCGTCCCCGTCGGCGAGGATGGCGAGCAGAAGGTGCTCGGTGCCGACGGGTCGCTGCCCCTCGGCGCGGGCCTCCTCGCGCGCCCGCCGCACGACCGCGCGGGAACGGTCGGTGAATCGTTCGAACATCACGCCTCCCAGGAGGAATCGACCGCCGGTCGCCCGGCATGCTTCTTGTGCACCGCCTGTCGGCTGACCTCGAGCGCGTCAGCGATCTCCTGCCACGACCAGCCCTGTCGCCGGGCGTTGTCGACCTGGACCACCTCAAGCCGTTCGAGCAGCCGGCGCAGGGCGCGGACGGCACGCAGACCGACCCGGGGGTCGGTGCTGCCGGCCGCCGCCGCGAGTTCCGTCGCCTGACTCATGCTGTCAACCTACATTGACATCAGGAGGGCGTCAACCCCAGTTGACAACCTCCTGGTGCCGCTAGGGTCGTGCCGCGTGGGGTTCCGCGCCAGCCGTCGGTCGGGGGTCCAGTGAGCCGGAACGAGAGTCACGAGTCACGCCGCTTCACGCTCACCGACCTGACTCTTGAGGTGGCCGGCGGCAGCGTGGTCGGCAACCGGTACCGCGACAATTACGACGTACTTCACGTCGATGCCACGCTTCCCTTCGCCGTGGTGGCCGACGGAATGGGCGATGGTGAGGGCAGCCGTCGCGCCGGTGCCGCCGCCGTACCGACGTTCGCCGCGCTGGTCCGCGAGACGTGGCCCGAGATCGGGGCAGACCGGCTCCGCACCGTTGCCGCCGCGGTCCAAGCCGCCGTGCTGGAGGCCGGCCGGGGTCGCCCCCAGCTGACCGGCTGCACCCTGACCGGCCTGGTCGTCGAGCCGGAGGGCGGCCAGGGCTGGGTGGTCCAGTTGGGTGACTCGCGGGCCTATCGACTCCGCGACGACCTGCTGGAACTGGCCACCATCGACCACACGGTCGCGTGGCTGGGTGTGCTGCACGGCTGGTACCCGACCGACTCTCCCGCCGCCGCCCGGGCCCGATACCAGCTCACCCGCTACGCCGGCCACCCGGCCGCACCGGAGGCCGACCTGCTGGCCGTGACCCTGCGTCCCGGCGACACCTGGCTGCTCTGCACCGACGGAGTGAGCGACCAGGTCAGCTACCACGTGATGCAGGAGGCCCTCACCGGCTCCGAACCGGCGGAGGCGGTCCGGACTCTGCTGCGCGCCTCACTGGACGCCGGTGGGGCCGACAATGCCAGCGCGATCGTGCTCCGGGCCCGGCCGGCACGGTGACCACCGACCGGGCCGGGCTACCGTCCGGCGATCACGCCCCGAGACGGCACCGGCGCGACTAGCCTCAGACGCAGGCCGGGTGCCACAGCTGCGGGGGTGATGCGGATGGCCGCCGCCAGCGACGCGCCGGTACTCGTCGGCGTCGGCCCGGAGGACGCCCTGCCGGTGGCCCGCCTCGCCGCCCGGGTCGCCGCCGCGCACGGACGCGGGCTGCACCTGCTGCACGCCTTCAACTGGGCCGCCTTCGACGCCCCTGCGGTCTCCAGCTCCCGGGCCGAGGCCGAACAGTTGATCGCCGAGGCGACCGCGGCGGCAAACGAGAACGAGCCGGGTGTGCTGGTCACCGCCGAGATCGCCGAGGGCTCGGCGGTGGCGAACCTGGTCCGAAAATCGGAGACCGCCTTCCTGGTGGTGGTCGGCGACGGCGGGATGGCCCACTGCGACCGCTGCATCCCGGCGGACAGCCCCGCCGTGCAGGTGGCCGCCCGCGCCGAATGCCCGGTGCTGGTCGCCCGGCGGGAACCGCCACCCTCCGGCCCGGTCCTGGTCGGCATCGACGGCTCGGCCTCCGGCGAGATCGCCCTGGAGTGGGCGCTCACCTGCGCCACCCGCCACGAGGCACGGCTTCTGGCGGTCTGGGTGGTCGACTCCGACGGCATCGTCGAGGAGGCCACCGAACGACTCAGCGAGACGGTGTCCCGCCACCGGGCCGACCATCCCGACGCCGCCGTCGAGTGCCACGTCATCCAGGGCGAGCCCGGTGACGTGCTGGTCGACCAGTCCCGCTCGGCGCAACTGGTGGTGGTCGCCGCCCGGGGCGAGGAACCGTCGCGCGGAATGCTCGGCGCGGTCAGCCAGTCGCTGCTCTACCACGCCCCGTCCCCGGTGCTGGTGATCCGTGGGGTGACCGACACACCCGACCCGGACGGGTCGTGACACCCGGGCCGGCGGGACCAACGGCCCTGATCCAGGATCGCCGATTCGGCCAAGCTGGCAGAGGAAACCGCGTTGCGGATGCAGGATTCACCGACCCGCGAGAGGCTCAAGCAGTATGGACACCGCCGTAGACCTGCGAAGCCCCCTGACCGATGACGAACTGCGCCGGCTGGACGCCTACTGGCGAGCGGCGAACTACCTCACCGTCGGGCAGATCTACCTGCTGGACAATCCCCTGTTGCGGGAACCGCTGGCCCCCGAGCACGTCAAGCCCCGCCTGCTCGGGCACTGGGGCACCTCCCCCGGGCTGAACCTGATCTACGCCCACCTGAACCGGGCCATCGTGGCGCGCGACCTCAGCGCCATCTACATCACCGGGCCCGGGCACGGCGGACCGGCGCTGGTGGCGAACACCTGGCTCGAAGGCACCTACAGCGAGCTGTACCACGACATCGGTCGCGACGAGGCCGGCATGGCCCGGCTGTTCCGGCAGTTCTCCTTCCCCGGCGGCATCCCGAGCCACGTCGCGGCGGAGGTGCCGGGTTCGATCCACGAGGGCGGCGAGCTGGGGTACGCGCTCAGTCACGCCTATGGCGCCGCCTTCGACAACCCCGACCTGCTGGTCGCCTGCGTGGTCGGTGACGGCGAGGCGGAGACCGGTCCGCTGGCCGGCAGCTGGCTGTCCAACGTGTTCCTCAACCCTGCCCGCGACGGGGCGGTGCTGCCCATCCTGCACCTCAACGGATACAAGATCGCTAACCCGACGGTGCTGGACCGTATCCCCGAGTCCGACCTGCTCGACCTGATGCGCGGCCAGGGTTACCAGCCGTACGTGGTGGCCGGCGACGATCCGGCCAAGGTGCACCAGAGCCTGGCCGCCACCCTGGACCGGGCGCTGGACGAGATCGCGGAGATCCAGCGCCGGGCCCGCTCCGGCGCAACCGTCGAACGTCCGCGCTGGCCGATGATCGTCCTGCGCACCCCGAAGGGCTGGACCGGTCCACGTGACGTCGACGGCAAGCAGGTGGAGGGCACCTATCGGGCACACCAGGTGCCACTCTCCGCGGTCCGCTCCAACCCGGAGCACCTGGCCGAGCTGGAGCGGTGGCTGCGCAGCTACCGACCGCAGGAACTGTTCGACGCCACCGGCGCGCCCGTCGCCGAGCTGGCCGAGCTGCCGCCCCGGGGGCCACGGCGGATGAGCGCCAACCCGGTCGCCAACGGCGGCGCACTGCTGCGCGACCTGGTCCTGCCCGACTTCCGCGACTACGCCGTCGAGGTGCCCCGCCCCGGTGGGACGGTCACCAGCGCCACCGGCGAACTCGGCAAGTGGGTCCGGGACGTGATCAGCGCCAACCCGCAGACGTTCCGGCTGTTCGGCCCGGACGAGGTCGCCTCCAACCGGCTCCAGGCGGCCTTCGAGGTCACCGGCAGGGCCTGGCTGGCCGGCACGGTCGACGGCGACGATCACCTCTCCCCCGACGGGCGGGTGATGGAGGTCCTCTCCGAGCACCTGTGCCAGGGCTGGTTGGAGGGCTACCTGCTCACCGGCCGGCACGGCATCTTCACCAGCTACGAGGCGTTCATCCACATCGTCGACTCGATGGTCAACCAGCACGCCAAGTGGTTGAAGGTCACCCGTGGCATCCCCTGGCGGCAGCCGGTCGCCTCGCTGAACTACCTGCTCTCCAGCCATGTCTGGCGGCAGGACCACAACGGTTTCTCGCACCAGGACCCGGGCTTCATCGACCACGTGATGAACAAGAAGGCCGAGGTGGTGCGGGTCTACCTGCCGCCGGACGCCAACACGCTGCTCTCCACCATGGACCACTGCCTGCGCAGTCGCCACTACATCAACGTGGTGGTGGCCGGCAAGCAGATCGCGCCCAACTGGCTCACCATGGACGAGGCCATCGCGCACTGCCGGCGCGGCCTGGGCATCTGGGACTGGGCCAGCACCGACGACGGCAGCGAACCGGACGTCGTGCTCGCCTGCGCCGGTGACGTGCCGACGCTGGAGACCCTCGCCGCGGCGGAACTGCTGCACCAGCACCTGCCCGAACTGAAGGTACGGGTGATCAACGTCGTCGACCTGATGCGGCTCCAGCCGGACTCCGAGCACCCGCACGGCCTGCCGGACTCCGAGTTCGACACGCTGTTCACCCGCGACAAGCCGATCATCTTCGCGTACCACGGCTACCCGTGGCTGATCCACCGGCTCACCTACCGGCGCACCAACCACCACAACCTGCACGTACGCGGCTACAAGGAGGAGGGCACCACCACCACACCGTTCGACATGGTGATGCTCAACAACCTGGACCGCTTCCACCTCGTGATCGACGTGATCGACCGGGTACCGGGGCTGGCCGCCCGCGCCGCGCATCTGCGGCAGGAGATGACCGACGCCCGCCAGTCCGCCCGCGACTACACGCGCCGGTTCGGCGAGGACGACCCGAAGGTGGCCGAGTGGCGCTGGGTCCGCGAGACCGACCCGACCAACCCGTGAGGAGATGCCCATCATGAGCGAGCACGGCGCAGGCGCGGAGATCCTGGTGGGCTACGACGGCTCGCCGGACGCCGCGGCGGCCCTGGAGTGGGCGCTGGATCAGGCCCGCCGCGACGGCCGGCCGGTCCGGTTGGCGTACGTCTTCGAGTGGCTGACCGTGGCCGGCTGGGTCGGTCCGGGCGTGACGCCGGGGATGTGGCCCGACGAGCAGGCCCGCCGGCAGGTCGAGGAACTGGTCGGCAAGGCCGTGGCGGACGCCGCCGCCACCCACCCGGGCCTGGACGTACGCGGCGAGGTGCTGGACGGTCCGCCCGCCCTGATCCTGGAGGAGGCTTCGACGCAGGCCGGCCTCTTGGTGCTGGGCAGCCGTGGGCACGGCGGTTTCGCCGGTCTGCTCGCCGGCTCGACCGCGGTCAACGTCACCGCGCACGCGCACTGCCCGGTGGTGGTGGTCCGTCGCCGGCCGGCCGAGAGTGACCGGGCCGGGCACGTCGCCGTCGGCGTGGACGGCTCGGAGCATTCGCTGCTGGCCCTCGGCTTCGCCTTCGAACAGGCGACCCTGCGTCGGGTGCCGCTGCACGTGGTGCGGGCCTGGCAGCCGCGACGCGAACAGTGGAGTCTGCGCGGCGAGCAGGCCCGCGACGCGGCGCTGGCCGACCAGCGGGCCGAGGTGGACGAAGCGCTGCGTAGCGGGCAGGGCAGTTTCCCCGACGTCGAGGTGACCGTCGAGACGGCTGCCGCCGCGCCGGCCGGTCTGCTGATCGACGCCAGCCGCAACGCGCAACTGGTCGTCGTCGGCAGCCGGGGACGCGGTGGGCTGCGGGGGATGCTGCTCGGCTCGGTCAGCCAGCAGCTCCTCCAGCACGCCCACTGTCCGGTCGCGGTGGTCCGGGAACGGTGAGGCGCGCCGTGGGCCGGGAACGCTGAGGTACGCCGTGGGTCGGCCGCTGTCAGGCCGGCCCCCGGCGCCCACCCCGGAGCGCGCGCAGCGCGTTGAGGATCACCAGCACGTCGATGCCCTCCTGAAGGAACGCGCCCGCCACGGGTGGCAGCCGACCGGCCGCCGCGAAGCCCATCGCCAGCAGCGCCAACCCCATCCCCACCGTGGCGCTCTGCACCGCGATCCGGCGGGCGTACCGGGCCACCTCGACCGCGTCGGCCAGCGGATCGAGGCGGTCGAGGCTCAGCACGGCGTCGGCGACATCGGCCGAGGCGGTCGCCCCGGTGGCGCCCATCGCCACGCCGACATGCGCCTCCGCCAGCGCCGGAGCGTCGTTCACCCCGTCACCGACCATCACGGTCACCGCCCGGCCGGCCTCGGCTCGAACCCGGCTCACCTTCTCCTGCGGGGTGCACCGGGCCAGCACGGCGTCGACACCCACCGCGTCGGCGACCCGACGGGCATCCTCCGGCCGGTCCCCGGTGACCATCACGATCCGGGTGAGCCCGGCGGCACGCAGCCGATCCACGGTCCGGCGGGCGTCGGGGCGTACCGGATCCTCAAGCAGGACGACGCCGAGCGGCCCGGCCTCGTCGGCCACCCACACCAGCGAGTGTCCCGTCCCGCCCGCCCGCCGGCGGGCCAGCTCGGCCCACTGCGGCAACGTCCCGGTGAACTGGCCGACCCGGATCCGCCGCCCGTCGACCCGCCCGCTCACCCCCCGGCCCGGCTCCTCGGTCACCTCAGCCGGGGTGACCAGCCGTAGGCCGCGCTCACCGGCGGCGCGCACCAGTGCCGCCGCCAGCACGTGCGAGGACAACTGCTCCACCGAGGCGGCCACCCACAGCACCTCGTCGGGGTCACCGCCGGGAGCCACGACGGTATCGGCGACCCGGGGACGGCCGGCGGTGAGCGTTCCGGTCTTGTCGACCAGCAGGGTACGCGCCCGACCGAGGACCTCCAGTGAGCCGCCGTCACGAACCAGCACCCCGTGCCGGGCCACCCGGGACAGTCCGGAGACGATGGCGATCGGGGTGGCCAGCAACAACGGACACGGTGTCGCCACCACCAGCACCGCCACCGCCCGGAGGAACTCGCCGGAGAGCACCCAGCCCAGCCCAGCCAGCACCAGTGTGAACGGCACGAAGGCGGCGGCGTACCGGTCGGCAAGCCGCACCGTCGGTGCCTTGCGGGCGGTCGCCTCCTCCGCCAGCCGGACGATCCCGGCGTACGTGCTGCGTTCGGCGCTCTCCGTGGCCCGCAGGCCGAACGCGGCCCCGGCGTTGACCACACCGCTGGACACCCGGGCCCCGGCTGCCCGCTCGACGAGCCGGGACTCCCCGGTCACCACCGACTCGTCCAACGTCGCGGCGGTCTCGGTGACGCCGTCGACGGCGACCACGTCACCCGGGCCGACCAGTAACCGGTCACCGACCGCCACCCGGTCCGCCGGCACCACCTCGACGCCACCTCCGGCGGTACGCCGCCGCGCGGTACGCGGTGCCCGCTCCAACAGCGCCCGCAGGTCCCGGGTCGCCCGGCGCTGCGCGTACGCCTCCAGGGTCCGCCCGGTAGCCAGCATCACCGCGACCACCGCGCCGGCCAGGTACTCGCCGACGACAAGTGATCCGCCCAGCGCCAGCACGGCGATCACGTCCACGCCGAACCGCCGCCGCAGCAGTTCCCGCAGCACCGAGGCGGCAGCCGGCAGCAGCGCGACCAGAGTGGCCGCCGCCCACCACGCGTCGGCGGCGCCCGAATGCCCGGCCAGCCGCACCGCCGCACCGGCCAGCACCAGCAGCGTGAGTCCGGCCAGCGGGATCCACAGCCACCAGTTCCGGCGACCCGAACCGGAACGCTCCGGTTCGGGTCGCGCCGGCTGGTCCGGCAGGCACTCGCCCGCGCCCCGGTCGTCCGCCGACCGTCGCTCCCCCACCTGCGGATCGTCTCAACCGGGTCGGGCGGGCGGAGCGGAACGCGGGTCACAGGTCCCGCCCGGTCGGGCCATGCGGATCCTGCGCGCCGCCGGCCGATGTCGCACGATGAACCGGACCGCACCCACAGCCGTACCGAGGTGCGGCACGATGGGCAGAGACGGAAAGGTCGTGAGGATGAGCCACCAGACGCCGGCTACCCACCGCCCGCTGACCACCGCCCTCGCGGAGGCCGCCGCGATGGCCGGTCACGCGCCGTCGGTGCACAACAGCCAGCCGTGGCGCTGGCGGGTGCTACCCGACGCGCTGGAGCTGCGGATGGTGCGCGACAGCAGGTTGGCCGCCACCGATCCGCAGGGCGAGCTGGTCACCCTCAGCTGCGGTGCGGCGCTGCACCATGCCCGGATGGCGTTGGCCGCCGAGGGGTGGGCGACAAGCGTGCAGCGAATGCCCGAACCGGGCGATCCCGACCTGCTCGCCCGCCTCACCGAGCCACGATCCACCGGCGCCGACCCGGACGCGATGCGGTCGGTGCAGTGCATGCAGGTGCGGCACACCGACCGGCGTCCGGTCAGCGACGAGCCGGTCTCCGCTGACTCGTTGAGCGCGATCGCGTCGGCCGCCGGCCGGGAGGGTGCCCGGTTGGAGATCCTCGATCGCGACCAGGTGCTGCAACTGGCCGCCTCCGCCTCGCACGCTGCCACGGTCGAGGCGGAGGACTCCCGGCTGCGGGAGGAACTGGAGTACTGGACCAGCCGCGCCGGCGGCACCGGGCTCACCCCGGAGGTGCTGCCGGAGCAGCCCGCGCAGACCACCGTGCCGGGCCGGGACTTCGGTCGCCCGGGCACCCTGCCGGTCGGGCCGGGGCACGACCGGGCGGCTTCCTACGCGGTGCTCTACGGCGACCAGGACGAGCCGGTCGACTGGCTCCGTGCCGGCGAGGCGCTCTCGGCCGCCTGGCTGGCCGCCACCCGACTGGGTGTCTCGATGGTGCCGCTCAGCGGCGTGGTGGAGGTGCCGGCCACCCGGCAGACCCTGCGCCAGCTGCTCTCCGGGCTCGGCCACCCGTACCTCGGCCTGCGCCTGGGGGTGGCCGACCCGGCCCACGCCGGCCCACCGCACACCCCGCGACTGCCCCGCGAGCAGGTGGTGGACACGTCGGCGGTGTCCGGCGACGCCGCCTAACGCGGCATGCCGGGCACCACGCCGGCCGGCCTCGGGCGTTTCCGCGCCGCCGGTCGCCGGATAGCATCGCCGGGTGACTGTCGGCGCGCCCAATCCCCGTCACGAGCCACCGTCGCTCGGCCTGAGCCCGCTGTCCCGGGTCCGCCTGGACGAACTGCTCCAGGAGATGCTGGATCGCGTCGGCGAGGTGGTGACCAGCCGGGAACGCCTGCGGGCGCTGCTCGACGCGGTCGTCGGCATCGGCACCGACCTGGATCTGCGCAGCACCCTGCGGCGCATCGTGCAGGCGGCCTGCGACCTGGCCGGGGCCCGCTACGGCGCGCTCGGGGTGATCGGCCCCGACCGGATGCTGCACGACTTCATCACCCACGGCATCCCCCCCGAGCTGCACGCGAAGATCGGTGACCTGCCGCACGGCCGGGGGGTGCTCGGCCTGCTCATCGACGAACCGAAGCCGGTGCGGATGCCGGACATCACCCAGCATCCGAACTCCTACGGCTTCCCGCCGCACCATCCGCCGATGCACACCTTCCTCGGCGTGCCGGTCCGCATCCGCGACCAGGTGTTCGGCAACCTCTACCTCGCCGAGAAGCAGGGCGGCGCCGAGTTCACCGAGGACGACGAGGAGATCGTCGTCGCGCTCGCCGGAGCGGCCGGCGTGGCGATCGAGAACGCCCGGCTGTACGCGCTGGCCAACCGACGGGAACGCTGGCTCGCCGCCACCGCCGAGATCACCTCGCTGCTGCTCGGCGAGGTGCGCCGTACCGACGCGCTGACCCTGGTGGCGCGGCGCGCCCGCGAGGTCGCCGAGGCCGAGCTGGCCCTGGTGCTGCTCTACGACGAGGAGGCGGACCACTTCACCGTCGAGGTCGTCGACGGAGTCGGCGCCCAGGCCCGCGCGCTGGTCGGCACGGTGCTGCCGGCCGCCGACACCAGCTTCGCCGGTCCGGTGACCCAGGGTCGGCACGACTCGGTGGAGGATCTGGCCCACGCCGCGCCATGGCCGGCGGTGCTGCACACCGGGCCGGCGGTGATCTCTCCGCTGGCCACCGCCGACACCCTGCACGGCGTGCTGGTGATCGCGCACAGCGCCGACCACGGCGGCGCCACCGACGACGACGTGACCCTGCTGGGCAGCTTCGCCGGTCAGGCGGCACTGGCCATGGAACGCGCCCGTGGCCAGGAGGAACGCGAGCAACTGGTGGTACTGGAGGACCGCGAGCGGATCGCCCGGGACCTGCACGACGTGGTGATCCAGCGGCTGTTCGCCACCGGCCTGCAACTACAGAGCGCGGTGCCGCTGACCGCGCGGCCGGAGGTCGCCAAGCGGATCAACGCCGCGGTCGACGACCTGGACACCACCATCAAGGACATCCGCCGCACCATCTTCGAGCTGCGTACCCCGATGAGCGCGGCGCTACGCACCGAGATCCGCGAGGCGGTGGAAGCCGCCGCCGAGTCGTTGGGGTTCCGGCCGAGGCTGGAGCTGACCGGGCCGATCGACAGCGCCGTGCCGGACGAGGTCCGCCCCGAACTCGCCGCCGTGCTCCGCGAGGCGCTGTCCAACGCGGTACGCCACGCCGAGGCCACGGCGGTGTCGGTGGCGGTACGCGTCGACGCCGCCCAGGTAGCCGTCACCGTGACCGACAACGGGGTAGGTTGCGACCCGGCCGCCGCCCGGGGCGGGCTGGTGAACCTGCGCGAACGCGCCGAACGGCACGGCGGCACCTTCGAGGTACGCGGTGCCCAACCGCGCGGCACCGAGCTGCACTGGTCGGTCCCGCTGGTGGCCTGACCCGCTACGGCTCGCGCGCGACGGGACTGCGCGGCGCCGGGCCCGGCGGGTGGGGTCAGTGGGTCTTGCCGAGCAGGCGGGTGGCCAGCACCGCAGCCTGGGTACGGCGTTCCAGGCCTAGCTTGGCCAGCACGCTGGAGACGTAGTTCTTCACCGTCTTCTCGGCCAGGAACATCTTGCTGGCGATCTCCCGGTTGGTCAGCCCCTCCGCGACGTACTCCAGGATGCGCCGCTCCTGCTCGGTGAGGGACTGCAACTCGCGGGGCTGCTCCACGCCGCTGCGGATGCGATCCAGCACCCGGGTGGTGATCGCCGGGTCGAGCAGCGACTGGCCGGCCGCCACCCGGCGTACCGCGTCGACGAGGTCGGTGCCCCGGATCTGCTTGAGCACGTACCCGGAGGCACCAGCCATGATCGCCGCGAAAAGCGCCTCGTCGTCCTCGTACGAGGTGAGGATCAGGCCCTTGATCGAGGAGTCCACGGCCCGGATGTCCCGGCACACGTCGATGCCGTTGCCGTCGGGTAGCCGGGCGTCGAGGATCGCCACGTCGGGCCGCAGCGCCGGAATCCGGCGGGCCGCCTCCTGGGCGGAGCCGGACTCACCGACCACCTCTATGTCGCCACTCGCGTGTAGCAGGTCGGCCAGACCACGACGGACCACCTCGTGGTCGTCAAGCAGAAACACCCGGATCATCCCCCCTTTCTACCCCCTCCCGCCCACCCC
>NZ_JAGPXQ010000065.1:0-21522 GCF_018070435.1 Micromonospora sp. C51
CCGGCGGAACTGGACGGGCTGCAGCCCGGTGAACGGGAAGATCCACTCCGGGCGGGCTGCCGAGATCACCTGCACCCCGACATGATCCACCATGGACGACCGACCGAGTTACGAGACGTCCCTTAGCGCCGAGGTGATCGCCGGGACTACCACATCACGGACGGCATGGCACCTCCGTGCCGTAGGCGAACCAATCGCTCCACTTGCGGACGTCGGCCGAGAACGCCACCGAGGTCGACGGTGCGACGAAGACATCCGCGGCACCACCCCTGGTGAAGGCGATCACGTCGGCGCGGTCGTCGCCGGTGAAGTCGCCCGCGCCGGGTACCGCCACGCCACCGGCGAAGTTGTGGTGCACACAGTCGGATCACCGAACAGCCGGGTGGCCCAGTAGCCGGCCATCGAGAGGGCGACGCGGATGAACAGCTCGTCGCCTCGGGAAGCGCGAATACCAGCGAGCAGAAGACGAGTTGGACGATCCGCGCTCGCTCGCGCTGCCCGATTGGGAGACGCTGACCGCTCTTGCCGATGCGCTGGTCAACCGGTCCACGAACCACTTCACCGGGTGGGCCGACGTGGTGATATTCGCCGCCTGTACCGCCGCGCGAATCGGCGAGGTTTCCGGCGTGCGGGCCGAGGACATCGACCGGGAAACGTGGATGTGGACGGTGCGCCGCCAAACCACGCCCGGACCCGGTGGCCTCATCGACAAGGGCACCAAGGGAAAGCGCGCCCGGACGGTGCCGCTGATCGAAGAGGTACGGCCGATCGTGGCTCACCGCCTGGACGCCGCAAGCAAACCCGATCCCCGGCTGTTCACCGGTCCGCGCGGGGGGTCGGATCAGTACTGCCGTGCTGCGCGACGCGACGCATTGGGATGAGGTGGTCACCACACTCGGATACGAGCACCTACGCCGACACGACCTACGGCACACCGGCCTCACCTGGGTGGCTGACGCAGGCGTGCCGGTGCACGCCCTACGGAAGATCGCCGGTCACGGGTCGCTGACCACGACCCAGCGCTACCTACACCCAGACCGGCAGTCGATCACGGACGCCGGAGCGGCCCTCAGCGCCCACTTGAAGGCCCGTCGGTCCCCAGGTGGTCCCCAGCTACGGGCCGTCTAGATCAGGAAATCTCCACTGCCCCGGTACGAATTAGAGGCCGTTGACCAGGGTTTTCACCCCGGTTGACGGCCTCTTTTCGTGCTGTCGGGACGGCCGGATTCGAACCGACGACCCCTTGACCCCCAGTAGTCCAGTGGCCCAGCGGCATGCTCACGCACGTTTGCCCAGGTCACCTGAAGCATAAACCAGCCGAGTAAAGGAGTCGTTGCACCACTGCACCACCACCATCGGCTTCCGGTGGTCACCCCTAGCAGGAACACCGGCGTCTACTGCGGCAGCCATCATCTGCCGGGCAAGGCAGGCTTCATAGCAAACCCGGCATGCGGGGTAGTCGCACCAACGATCTCGGCGCCCGGTCCGCGCTGTAATACCGGCGGCGACCTCGACGCCTTCGGCACGCCGGACCGGCTGGCCGGCTCAGCCGGTCTGGCTCCTCCCCCCGCGGTTCCGGACGCGTCAGCGGCAACCTGCACCCCCCCACGCCACCGAGGCCTTCAGCGCGTCTTCTACACCTCCGCGCTGATCAGCATCCAACGCTGCACCGAGTCGCGGCGCTTCTGCGATCGCAACGTCGGCGAGGGCAAACGGCACACCCAGGCCGTACTCGGACTCGCCGCCGCCGAGTCAACGTCCTGTGGGCACTCCTGCGTGACAGACGTTACTACTACAACCCGTATCGCCTGCCGCTATCGCGGCTTGACAACGTCATTGGGATGCCTCCGTCGGGTAGGCGGTGGAGGTTTGGCCAGATCAGTTCGAACTGGTCGGCGTGGGCGGCGAAGATGCCGTTCGGTGAGAGTTCGCGCAGGTGCAGGGCGGGGTGCCCGATCTCCACCCCAAGCACGCCGTGCAGCGGTCCGCAGAAGTTGAGGGCGTTTTGGATCCGGCCCGGTAGGGTGCCGCCCATATGTTCCAGGGCGTCGCGTTCGGCCACGTGCGAGCAGTCGGGGCCGGCGAACCCGAGACGAACGCGGGCGCCGTTGACTCAAACTGCTCTACAAGATCAAGTACGGCCCGGCTTGCACCCGGCCGCGCGCAAGCTCTACCGCCTACGGCCCCGCGCACGCCCAGCATCAGCCGGTCATCGAGACATCCCAATGCGCAAGAGTGTTTGAGCGCAACGGCGACGGCAACGTGCTCGCACCGTGAGACCCATATCGCCACTTGGCGGCCCCGCCTTCGCTCGGCGCGGCCGCCAACCGGCTTCAGGTGAGATCAGGCGCCACAGGTCCTTCGAGATCAAAAACCGGCACCTGGCGCTCATCTTCAGAGCGCCACACTGAGAATATCCACTCTCCGTAGGGGTAGTCACTAATGATTTCGAAGGTGCGCCCGGTTCGGGTTATCAAACTTAGATCGAGCCCAACATCGCGAGCCTGCACGTTTACTTGAACGAACTCATCTCCGATTAGCTCACTGAGACCCTGAGCCTCTGAGGCATCCCCTGAGATCGACGGAGACATTGCGGCGATTTCAGTTGCAGAGATGCGCCAGTTGGTGTTAACACGTAGGCGCCACCGGTTCCCGCTGAGACATACACCATCGCCATCCGCCTCGGCAGCAGCGACCGCGAGCGGGAGAAGCCCCCTGATTTCCTCTATCCACGGGAACACTATGGCTTCAACTCAATGTGAGTCCGAGACCGGACATACTGCTTTGGATTCACGTCCCTCGGCGGCTGCACCGGCCTGCCCGTGAACGGACTGACCGGCGCATCGGCACCGTTCGTGAACGAGGCTCGAAGTCCCGCATTTCCGTTGGCTGAAGGCTGCATTATGCGGATCCTACTTCCGTCCGGCAGTTGGAAACCCGTGCCCGCCGAGCGGGTGGGGAAGGTGCTAAATCCAGCCTCTCCCGCGTCGACCGCCGCCTGCAATCCTGACTCCAGCCGAGACGCGCTTGTGGGCACGACGGTTCCCTCTGCGTCTGCCACGAACGCGGCACCGCCGCAATTGTGTACGAGTACCGGCGTTTCGCCGGCGAGCACATAGTACGTGTGGATGTCGGCCACGGTGAGGTTGTAAGCGGTGTCATGTCGAGCGGTTGCCCAGTCGAGCCCGGTGACGGCGAGAGTGTCTCCGGAGGCTGTGTACAGCAGGTCTCCGGGGTCGAGCTCTTGGCTGTCCTGCCACTGCTGGTCGGTCACGTTCCAGAATGGGTGGTCCTCGGTGGTGGTGACCCTTCCGCCGTTCACCTTCAGGTCGACGAGTTGGTCCTGGTGAACCCACAGGTGAGTGACCTCACGCGCGCCTTCCTCCCCCGTTTCGGGTTCGGTCGCCAGGACGGTGTCGCCGATCTCAATGTCTCCGATTGGCTTCGTACTTCCGTCCGCCATCACCACTTCGGTGTCGCTGCTGAAGCTCTTGAAGCAACTACCTGCGGCTCCTGCACCGCCACGGGCTGCTGATCGCGCCCCGGCACCTGCCATACCGACGGATGTACGCAGGCCAGCGCCGGCGGCGAGGCCGAAGGCCCCTGCGCCGAGGGCGGGTAGGAGAACCGCGCCGCCTGCGCCCAGCACGCCGCCGATGGCTCCGCCGACGACGGCTTCGCCGGCGAGTTGCAGGAAGCTTTCTTCGTCGGCGTCAAGGCTGTTGGTCGTTAGTGAGGCGACATAGCCGCCGACAAAGCCACCGATCGCGGCGCAGCCGACGGCGCCCACGCCAAAGCTGCCGGCCGTGCAGGCTCCGCCGACGATGACGCCCGCGGCGACACCGGCAACGGCGCCGACGGCGCCGGCGTTGCGGCACCAGAAGCTGGCTTGGCATTCGCGCTGTTTGCGTTCTGCTTCGGCACGTTCGTTGCTGGCCTGCCGGTACGTTTCGCGTTGTTGCTGGCAGCCGGATCCACAGGCCGGGGGAACGTACTTCTTGACGATCTTGGTGACTCGTTCCCCGGTCGGGGTGGTGTCGACGAAGGCGCGGTCGCCGGTGTCCTCGCCGTTCTCGGTGTGGTAGAGGCCGGTGGGGTCGGCGTTGTCGATGGGGTTGTTGCCGCCGTACTGGTAGGCGTCGTACTGGTCGGGGTCGTCGGCGACGAGGACCGGGTCGACGGAGATGAACCGACCCAATGTCGGGTCGTACTGCCGAGCGCCGACATTGGTCAGCCCGGTGGGGTCGATGTCGCCGCCGACGAAGCCCTTGTTGTTCACCCAGACCGGGTTGGAACCCCGTGCTGCCCCGTACGGGGTTTGGCGGCGGATGGAGACGGCCTGGGTGCCGGCGTTCACCGCGACCTGTTGGGTGCCCTGGTGGTCGTCGAACAGCCAGGTCAGGTTGGTGGTCGCCGAGCCGCCTGTGCGGGAAGCGCAGACGGTGCCGGCGAAGCTGTAGTACCGGGTGCCGGTGTTGACGCCGCCTTCGCGGCGGATCTCCTGCCCGGGCAGGTAGAGGGTGGTGCCGTTGCTGTCGCGGCGGATGATCCTGACGCCGTCGGGGTCGTAGACGTTGGTCTCGACCGTCTGACCGCCCGCGGAGACGGTGGCGAGTTTGCCCTCGGCGTCCCAGCCCAGGGTCTGGCTGTTGGTGCCGGTGCCGCAGTTGTTCGCGGCGGCACCGGTCGGTCGGCAGGTCGTGTTGCCTGCGGCGTCGTAGGCGTAGGTGCTGGCGACGCTGCTCTGGCCGGGTGCCTGAGTGGTCATTCCGGTGACGGCGTGTGGACGTACCACGTCCTGACCGCCCGTGGGCATCGTGTAGGTGCGGGTGGTGTCGCCGCTGGCGGTGTGGCTGGTCTCAGTCAGCCGGGAGCCGGTGGTGTTGAAGGTCCAGTCGTGCCAGTACGGCGCCGGGCCGCCCAGGTTCGCCACGGTCGGGTCGATTTGGCAATCCACCCCGACCGTCGGCGTCCAGGCGGTGGTGAGCCGGCCCAGCGGATCCTGCCGGAAGCACTGGGTGTCGGCCTGACCGATCTGGGGTTTCTCCTCGATGGAGGTGATGTTGCCGATGTCGTTGTAGCGGTAGGTGCGGTCGGAGACGGTGCCGACGGTGGTTTCCCGTTCCACCGTGGTGCGGTCGATGCGGCGGGTGGATTCGTCGCGGTGGACGGTGTCCTGGGTCCACACGCCGCCGGGCATCTTGTAGATCGAGCCGCTGCGTTCGCCGTACGCGGTGTAGCTGGCGGTGGCCATCGTGCCGTCGAAGCCGGTGAGGCTGGTGTCCAGCCGGACCGGCATCCCGGTGGTCGCGTCGTAGTCGGTGGTGATCTGCTCGGTGACGAGGCCACCGCCAGACGGATAGGAGATTGACGTGGGGGCGCCGGTCGCCGCCGAGTAGCCGTAGCCGTAGACGTAGGTGCCGCTCAGCCCGGTCTCGTTGGCCGGGATGACGTAGTTGACGCCCTTGGGCTGGTAGCGGCCGTCGAAGCTACGCACCTGCCACCGGTAGGCGTTGCTGCTACCCGCCGGCTCGTACCGGATCGCTTGGGTGAGTTGGCCCTTGAATCCGCTCTGCCCGGAGTAGAGAGTGTCGTACTTCCATTCGGCGCGCAGCGCTCCGGTGGCGGAGTCGTCCCGCAGTTCCTTCTTCCGGCCCAACGCGTCGTAGACGTGCCAGAGCACCTCACCGCGGGCGTCGGTGGTCTTGACGAGTTCGTTGCCGTCGTTGAAGGTGCTGGTCGTCACGCCCTTGTCGGGGTCTGTCGTGCGCCACAGACGGCCCTTGGCGTCGTACTCGTTGACCCACCGGTTCCCGGCCGGATCGACCGTCCTGGCCAGTTGGCCCTTGCGGTTGTAGATGTACTGGGTCTCCTGGTATGCCCCGCCGACGCCGGCCGTGGTGGTGTGCTGACGCAGCTTGACGACGCGACCCTCGATGTCGGTCACGGTCGTGGTCGGGGTACCGCCCTGCGGCGGCGTCACCTTGGTCAGGTCGCCCTCATGGGCGGTGACCGTTCGCCATTTCTCGACCAGGTTCGACACTCCGTCACCGGACAGGAAGATCGCGTTCGTGGGACGCGACGCCCGGTCGAAGACGGTCTTGGAGACGGCGGGGACAGACCATTCCGGCTCCCACCACAGTGTGCCGGACGGTGCCCCGGGTTCGGCGTGTGCGCTGTAGGAGGTCGCGGCGCGGCCGAGGCTGTCGTAGATCGTGTCGGTGACGACCCGGTTTCCGGTGCCGTCCACCGCGAGGCTCTGGGTCTGTCGGGGGCGCAGCAGCCCGTCGAGGATTTCGTACGAGGTGACGTAGTTGCCGTCTGCGTTCAACGCCTGTGTCCTGACGAACGGGTAGGCGTTGCGGCCGGCGGCGAACGTGTACGTGTACTGCGCGGACGGGGTGGTCGGGTTGGCTGCCTTGGTCCAGCCCAGGGCCCACACCTTGCTGACGCGGCCGAGCGCGTCGTACTCGACGTCCGAGATCACCCTGTTGTTCGGGTCGGTGGCCCTGACCGTGGAGCCCCAGTAGGGATTCATCTCCACCGACGAGGTCCAGTAGAACGGCTCCGGGCCCGTCGTGATCACCTTGGAGACCGGGCCACCGACCGCAGGGGTGTACGCGGTCGTGGTGACATTGCCCTTGATGTCGGTCGCGCTCACCGGCCGGCCCGCGGAGTCGTAGCTGCCCTGCGACACGACCTGCCACACGGTGCCGGTGCCGGTCGACCAGTCCTTGAGCTGCTCGGTTTTCGTCACCGATCCGTACTTGGGTGCGGTGTCGACGCTGCTGGCTTCGTCGTAGTAGGTCCGTGCGTCGGAGATCACGTCATCGACGGTGGACGGGGTCGTGCCGCAGGCCAGCGCGGTGGTGGTCGTCTGTTTGACCGTGGTGGTGAGGTTCTTGCCGGTGTTGCGGTTGTAGCGGTAGGTGATGCACTTCTCGTCGCCGGTGCCGGCGATGTCGCCGTCGTCCTGTGACCAGTTGACCGTGCCGTACGTGTGATCCAGGTTCTTGGTGCCCCGGGAGGTGCGCCAGCCCTGGCTCCCGTCGACGCCCAGGGCGGTGGCCGTGTAGGTGGTCTGTGTGTCGACGAACCGGGCCTCGACGGTGTCGCCGTTGATCGTCCGGCTCGCGGTCGGGTTGGACCGCCACGGCACGTTCACCGTCTTCGACACCGGTTTTGTCTCGACGCCGTTGTAGACGACCTGCTCGCGCACCTGGCCGGCGAACTGGTCTTCGTCGTAGACGGTTTCGCTGCCCAGTGAGGCCGGAACTATCACGTTTCGGGTGCCGCCGCTCGGGCTGGCCTTGTCGCCGTGCATACCCCGCATGAAGGTTGTCACGGCGAGTGTCTGGGTCGCCGAGTCGTCACCGACGCGGGTCTTGACCTGCGCGTAGCCACGCCACTGCGACCATGTCTTACGTTCCGGTCTGGTCAGACCGTCGTCGTCGGCGTAGTGCCAGGCGGGCGATCCCACGTACTGATACCAGGTGTGCTTTGAGGGCGCCTGGTGCCCGTCAGCGAGCTGGATGTCGTCTTCGGCGACGTGCTCGACCCGATGTTTGTGCCACCATTCGGTGATGAGCCGCTCACCGGTGGGGTCGGCCGGGTCCGGCACCCGCACCGGGTAGCACCGTTTGGTGTTCGTGTGCGGGTTCAACGTCTCGACGATCGCCTCGGTGCACTCCGGCTGCGCGTAGTCGACCTTGATCCGGGATCCGGTCTCGGTCACGATGCTGGAGATCCGTAGCCAGTTGTCGGTCGTGCCGTGCTCGGTCAGTACCCGGTTCGGCAAGGACTCCGGCTCGAAGGTCACCGGCGGCAGGCTGACGGTGCCGCCTACGTGCCCCGCGTGGTCGATGCGGTTCAGCCACAGTCCAGTGTGTGTGGAGTCCGCCGTCGCGGCGAATGTGTGCGACAGGGTCCATGACTCGACGTCCTGCCACGCCGGGGTGGTCTTGGTGGTGTCCCACACCCTCGTGGTGATTTTCTTCAGCCGCTTCGTCGTCCAGAACGTCGGTGAGTACTGCTGCGCGCACGACGTCGCCGACGCCTTGCACTCCTGATCCCAGGGGGTGTCTTTCCACGACGCCTTGACTGGGCTCGACTCGGTGCCGCAGTTGTCGAAACAACGCATGTCGGTGTCGAACACCACCCGCGCGTACGGACTGGTGCTGCGTTCCGTTACCCCGTGGATGTCCGAGGTGCGGTCGTAGGTGCCGTAGTCGATTCGCTCCAGATACCCTGCCCGGTCGTAGGACACGTCGTCGGAGTCGGTGTCGTTGCGGGCGTACTTGTTGGTCTCCTTGCCGTACCACAACGACATCGTGTTGCCGCGCAGATCGACGACGTAGTCCACATTCCACCGCCAGGCCTGCTGGCAGTCGGAGTTGGCGAAGGCCGTGGCGTGGCACGGCTCTCCCGTGTGGTTGCCGAACACCGGGACGGCCAGGGCCGAGTTGGTCTTCGCCGTGTGGCCCGGCAGCGCGTGCAGGCCGAAGAAGTACTGGGTGCCGTCGGTGGTGGTGACCTTCCAGTGCTCGCCGTTGTTGTCGCCGTTGCCCGACGCGCCGGTCAACTTCTCGATCTTCGATCCGTCTTCCGAGCGGGTATGCCAACCCTTGCCGGTCTCGAAGACGAGCTCGGTGCTGCGGCCGTTCAGGTTCATCGTCGCGTTGTCCGAGCGCCAGCACAGGTCACCGGTGTCGGTGGTGTTGTTCGCGCCGCTTGTCTTCCGGTCCTCCGCGCAGGGCACGTACCGCCGCTCGATGAACCCGGGCGAATAGTCGAAACCCTCACCGATCCACGACGGCTGGTTGTTCGTCACCTCGGAACGGCCGTCCACCGAGGCCGACGAGTACGCCAGGGCGACCGACGGCTCCGGGCCGGTCGCCGGCGGCGTACGCAGCGGATAGTTCCACGAGAAGTCACCGGACGATCCGCCCGCCGACCAGGTCGACGACGGCGCGAGACCGGTGGCGGTGAAGTCGCCGTCCGCGCCCGACCCGGCCGCCGCCAAAACGATGTACGAGCCAGCCGCCGGGGTCGTCTCCCCCGACAACCGGGCCAGTTCCCTCGGCATCGTCGAGGTGGGAGCGGTCACCTCCGCGGTCGCCACCCCCGTACCGAGGTCGTTCCTCGTGGGCAGCGGCACGGACCGGCAACCCGGCGCGTCCGGTGTCGACAGGGCACACGTCGGGACCTGCCACAGCCGCAGCCGCGACGCCCAGGAACCGCCCACCGCGTGCCGGAACGAGTTGTAGTCCACCGACACCTTCGCGCTGCCGGCCACAGCCCCAGCCGGCGCCGTCACCTTGAGCACCAGGCCGTCACGCCAACTGCCCGGCAGTGACTCCCGATCCACCACCTGCACGTCGACGCTGGTGACCCGCGAACCGGCCGGACCGCTGCCGCGAGCGACCCACACCGGAAGGGCACCCGCCCTGACGCCCCGACCTGACGTGCTCGACGAATCGAGTGTGATCCGGGCGGTGCTGGCTGTCGGCCACACCGGCTTTGGGAGCGGCGTGTCCTGCATCAGCTTCTGCGTCCACGCCCGCCCCGACACCGAAGTGCCGTGCGTGTCGAGTTTCTCTGCCGGTGGCCGCGTCGGCTCTGCCTTCGGGGCGACCGCCTCGGCCGGCACGCCGACCAGCAGCGACGCCGCCACGGGAACGGCCGTCAGGCCGGCGATCCACCGGCGCAGGCGGTCGGCTGCACGCAAGCTCCGTCGTGGCTGCCGCGAATCGTGGGCAGGTGGTGCAGAGAACATGCTTTCTCCCCGGTCAGGACAGCCGCTTGGAGCAAGGGTGCAGTTGGGTCATATCGGCAGTTGCGAGGTCTGGACGTCGGACGTGTTCGGTCGGGCCCGCGGGTCAGCAGGTGAGCGGCCTACGTTGGTTCGGGCACCCCGATCACCGGAGCGTGCTGCTACCCGGCCTGGCCGGGGCTACGAGTCGTACAGCATGTACACCGCCGTGTCCGTCAGCGCGCCCTGGAACACGGCGACGTTGTCGATGCCGCCGATCCACGGGTCCTTCAACTGGCCCTGCCACTGGACCCGGCCCACCAACAGCGGTCCGGTCGACACCATGGGCGTGAAGGAGATGTTCTGCGTGACCCCTTCGAGCTCACCGTTGACGTAGAGGCGGATCTGCTTCCGCCCGGCGTCGTACACGCCGACAAGGTGCGTCCACACGCCCTCCTCGGCCGTTGACGTCGACGTGATGCTGGCCGTCGGTGTGGTGGTGGTGTCCTCGTCGCTGATGGCGAACTGCCACTTGCCGAGAGTGGAGTTGAACTTGAGCCAGCCGCCGCTGGCATGCTGCCCTCGTTGGGACACCGCCGTCCGCATGCCGTCGGGTCGGTCGAGCATCACCCAGGCCGACATCGTGAACGACTGATCGGTACGCAGGACCGGCTTGTCGTGCCACTGGGTGAACTCCAGACCGTCGGCGTCCGGTGGCGTGGTCCCCGCCTTCACCGCGCTTCGCCCGTACTCCGCGGTGCTCTCGGTGTACCCCTCCTCCGGGAAGTACTCGTCGTCGAGCCACAGCCCCGAGCCGTCGGTGCCATAGCCGGCGCCCACGGCGGAACCACGCGTCAGTGCCAGCCACCGATCCCAGGTCGTCACCGCGCTGGGTGCCTCGCAGGTGTCCCGCAGATCGGCCAGGTAGCAGGGCATCGCGAACTCGAAGTCCCAGTCGCCCACCCGCACCGGTGTCAGCATCCCCGGCTCGTGGAACCCGCCGGAGGCCGGATCCTGTGCCAGCTGGCCGACGAAATCATGCGACACGAGCACGCGGTCGTACGCCTGAACGTCGGCGACGGTGCCGTGGAACCAGTTGCTCGCTACGCCGGAGCTCCACCCCCGACCCACCGCGAACGTGCCGGTGGCGTTCCACGGCGTGCCGCTGCGGTCGACCTCGGCGACAAGCTCGCCGTCGACGTAGAGCCGGACCTTGCCAGCGGCCTTGTCATACACGCCCGCGATGTGCGTCCACCGCCCGACATCGGCAGATGTCAAGGCCGTGGCGCTGTACGCCGCACGGGTGGTACTCGACTGGTCGTCGCTGTCCTTCATCAGGAACGACCACCGTGGCGTCAACGGAGACCCGACCAACCGTGTGCCCAAATGAAAACCGGCGGCGCTCGCCCCCGCCTGGGACGCGATGACGACATCGCCGGTCGTCGGCAGCGAGGTGAGCCGGACCCACGTGGCGATGCTGAAGGAGTTGGCCGTGTTGACGACACTGCCCGGCGTGGTCAACACCGACGAGCTGCCGTTGAGGCCAGCGGTCTTGCCACCGTTCAGGCGGACATCGTCGACCCAGCTGACGTTGGACGCGCTCAGGTCGGTCTGACCGCCCAGAGTGGGCTGCTGATCGGCGAGCGCGGCCGTCTGGTTGACGCCGGGGTACTGCTCCAGGCCCCACTGGGCGATAGCCGGTGAGGGTCGGGGTGCGGTGAAGGTGGCGGAGCCGATGTTGCCGAGATTGCCGGTGGCGTCGATGCCGCGAACCCAGAGGGTGTTCTGCCCGAAGCTGGGCACGGTGACGGTGACCGTGGCTGTCTTCGGGTTGGTGCCGCTGGCGGCGACCTCGGTCGTGGGCGGGTTGGACCAGCCGAAGCGGAACTTGGTCACGTCCGTGGTGGTGGTGCTGATCGAGAAGGTCATCGTCTTGCCCGGGCCGCCGGCGGTGCCCGGGGTGATCGTGGGCACCGGCGGCACCGTGGTGTCCGGGGTGAACTGGCACCACGACGACCACGAGCCGGTGATCGAGTACGGGGCCTTGTCGGTGCCCCTGGCGCGGAACGCGTAGGTCGGTCCCTTGGCGACCGTCACCGCGGAACTCGTCGCCCGACTGTTCGGGGTGATTCCCGTCCTCGCCGGCGGCGGGCTCTTACGGGCCGGGAAGGTGGACGTCACGGTGCTTATGCCGCCCGCCGGCACCTCGATCCATTCGAAGGTGCCGGTCAGTGAGTCGCTGCTGTCTGCGTCGGGGAAGACCGCCGAGAACGTCGGGGCCAATGTGCCGATCGTCAGCACACCGGAGCCGCAGGTCACGCCAGCGGCCTGGAGGGTGTGCGGGGCACCGGGCTTGGTGTCGTAGTCGACGATCAGCTTCGCGTCGTTGGGAAAGAACTTCTTCCAACGATCCTCCGTCGACTCCCCCGACCCATCGGCCGCGCGGGCGGTGAACGCCACGGTGATCGAACTCCAGTTCCCGGTCGCCGCGGCCTGCACCTGGTTGGTGGTGTTCGAGCCCTTGAAGTTCATGATCATGTCGGGTTGGATCGACGAACAACCGCCGGCCTCGTTCGCGTTCCCCTTCGCCGAGTTCAGGAACGCTCTCATCTTCATCGTCGACCACGTCGCCTTCGGCGTTGCGTTGATCGCCGAGGTCAGATACATCGCCGACACCGTCGGCTCGCAGGACCACGAGTGGTCCAGCTTCATCTGCACGTACGCCGACTCGATGTGCTTGCCCTTGAGCGACACTCCGTTGGCGGTCGTCGAGAACGCGAAGTACGACCGGTACAGGGCGCCGGTGTCCGGGTTCAGCCCCACTCGCGCGCGACTCGTGTCCGAGTTCGACGACCCGTTGTTCGTCCCGTACGCCCACTTGCTCTTGAACACCGACCACGCCGGGTCCACGAACAGCGGGAACACCGCGTCCGGATGGTCCAGCAGCGTCTCATCCGGACGCAGCACCAGGTGGTCGCCAGACACCTCGACATCGACCTTGCCGGTCCGTGCCGCGTCCCCCGCCACCGTCGCGGTCGACGGCGGGCTCTCGGTCGAGGACCCCCGCGCCGAGACGCCGTCCGCTGCCCCCACCCGGGAATCCCACATCACCGCCGGCTCTGCCGAAGCGACCACAGCACCACCTGCCATTGCCCGCAGGCCGCCATCCGGGCCCGCCACGACGTCGATGTCCCCACCGATGCGGAAGCGCGGCTCACGGACGTCGGGATGCGTCGCCGCCGCCCGCGTCTTGACCACCAGCACGTGCGTGAAGCCCGTCCGCGTCGCCCGCACCACCAGATCCACATCGACAAGCACGTCCGCGTAGGTCAACGCATCCCCCGACACCGTCGGCGCCGGCAACGTCCCCGGCCACGAGAGGGTGACCGTCCGCCCGCCACGCGTCAGCGTCACCATCGCCCCGTCCCCACCACCCGAGAACGCCACGTCCGCGACCGAGACCCCGGGGCGCCACAACCCGTCTCCACCCCGGGCCAGGTTGAGATCGATATCCCGCCAACTGCCGGCCTTACGGGTGCGCTGCGGCACCACCGCGGACGCGAACTGCAGCCGCCCGTCCGGCAATGCGGTCACCTCGGCGAACTCCGTCCGCGACCCGTCCACCACCACCGGCTGCCCGCAGGAGGCAGCCAGCGCCCTTGCCTCAACCTCGGAGCTGGCCACGTCCACGCACTGTCGTCCCGCCGCAACGACCCGCTCCGGCGCCGGAACACCGACCACCCCGACAGCCACCACCGCCGCCACCGCCGCGGACAACCCACGCCGCCACCGAACGCCCAACACACACCCCCGCTGAGAGCAAGCAGTGGCAGCCACAGTAGGGCCTCGACCTCCCCCCGACCGCCCCGCTTCGCCATGAAAAAACCGTCACCCACCACGCAATATCGATCATGTGCAATGCATCGATGGGCGTGACATCGCTTGATCACTTAGGGCGACGGGAAACCGTTCGATGGAAATCAAATGTGATCAGGGGCACACCTTGTGCGCCGCCCTGCTGACCACTAACCTGCCCTGCCGCCGAGGCACTGGCGCACTGCGGCGGAGATCGCGACCCGCCGCCACCAGCACGCTCGGTGCCGATCGTGGCCGCCTCCACCCCACCGCCCGCCGACGTAGAAACACAGCCGGATGATGCAGGGCCCTCCAGTGCCGGCGTAGATCGACGAGGGCACCTCAGGCGAGGTGTAACTGGACGAAGGCGGCCCACACCAACCACGTCCACCAGTCGACGTCGGATAGGTCAACCGCGCCCGTTTTACCCAAAAATCGTCCACTGTCAAGCGGTCTAACAACACTCCCGGAGACGCCGGCTCGACACGCCTACCAGGCGATTCACAGGCGCGATAGCCAAGATCGGCTCGCAGAACCACCCGAGTCAAGGGTTCCAGCAACGGCTTACCCGCCGCCACATCGAGCTTGGATAACGAAGTGAGGGTCCCCGCAAGTCTGTGACCTGCGAAAACCCTCGTAATGTCGGGACGGCCGGATTCGAACCGACGACCCCTTGACCCCCAGTAGTCCAGTGGCCCAGCGGCATGCTCACGCACGTTTGTCCAGGTCGCATGAAGCATAAACCAGCCGAGTAAAGGACTCGTCGCACCACTCCCACCAAGATCAGAGGCCCCCTTCCGCGATCGGTTCGAAGGCGTGCCGGCGTCGGCCCTCGATCCGCGAGCGGCCGGTCAGCAGGATCGTCGTCTTGCCCGGTAGGTGAAGGCGTCGCGGCGGTGAGCCAGCCCGGGGCCGCCTGAACGTCGGGTCGGTGGCACCGTCGGGCCGGCTCAGGTGTTCCTGGCCAAGGGCTACGCGCACACCTCGACTCGGATGAACGGCAGGTGGGACGGATGGTTGGCGGCACCGTCGACGAGCGTGTCGCCATCGAAGACGACTGTCGCCGTCGCGGTCGCCGAGCGCTGGGTGAGCGAGGACCCCGGCCCGGAGTCTTCGATCACGACCGGCCCGGTAGCGGTCCAGTGGACGTTGATCGACACCGTGTGCAGCCCACCTCTGTTGTCCCGCACGTTCGCGTACGAGCCGCTGACGCTCACGTACTCAAGGTCCGGGTCGAACCGCGTCGTCGGCGCCTGCGTTGGCAGCGAGCTGCCGACGCCCCAGCTGAAGGCGCCGTCCGCGCATTGGCCTGCGAACGTGACGGTAATCGGCGGATTGGGGTTGGGCGTGGTGCCCGCGTCGAAGGAGTTCACCGACTCGACGATCAGGCGGCCGGCGGAGGCGGCGGAGCCGTCCGGGCATTGAAACGGGGTCGACCAGCGGGCGGCGGCAACCTGTTCCGTAGTGGCGACCGAGGCGGACGCGACAGACGGTACGGCGAGCACCGCCAGCGCTGCGAGCAGGGGGACGGTATATCTGTAGGGTCTCGACAGCCAGCGGACGGACCGGCTCCCGGGCAGCAGCTGTAGCAGACGACGCCGCAGGTTGCGGGACTGGAATGATGCTGGTGTCTGGCGCTCGTTCAAGGCACGTGCCCACTCCCTCATGACAATCGGCATACGCCGGGGCAGCATCAGGATGAGCCGACCGATCTGAATATGAGGTGGAGCCTGTTGTCGTAACTCGGGCACGATGCCGGGATGAGGCCTCGACTGGAGACCAGCAGTCCAGCGCCTCTCCGCCAGCTGCATGGCCAATCGGCCACCGCGCCCCAGCATCCCGGAAGTGCACATCGAGGGCTGTGTCCAAGCCGGTCACAGCCACTCGTTGATGGCCGCGGGAGGATCGTGGCTTCGTAGCGCACGGCGAGTTTGTCGAACCTGGTGGCCACGGCCCGACTGCGCTTGTCGCGGTTGATCCCGCACTACAAGCCGCGCCTGCACCTGGGGTCATCACGAACTCGTTGACGTCGCTGCGACTGCCGCCTGGCGGCAATCGAGTGAACTCGACAGGGCATTAAGTCATACCGGGCCGGGCGACCGAGGAGTCCCCGGCTGGGGACGATCAACAAGGTAACGGGTCGTCCCGTGTGGGGCTGCTGGTGGTGGGTTCGGTGTCACGGGGCCGGGCCCAGCCCTCAGCTGGCGGTGATGCTGGGCTCACCCTCTGACGGGCGACCTAGGATATCGCTGGGACCGTTCGAACACATGTTTTCCCAGCTTACGCGCTTGACGTGGGAATCCCGTTACAATATAACGATCTTGGAGTGCGGGTTCCAGATACCGATCTGCTATGTCACACTCCCTCCGAGTCACTGTAGGGTTTTTGCAGGACTCGGCAGTAACTTAGAAGTCCAAGAAAGACGAAGCGGACCCCTGATCCACTGGGTGGCCGCCCAGCGGGAGTCCGCTCCGCACTACCGCAACGAGTGCTGGCCCTGCCTTTTAGGTGGGGCTACACCCGTTTTTGGGCTGGCGCACGGTCACAACCACCACCGTAGCCAACCGATGTCGCGGACGACGTGGTAGACGCCGCTCGCGATGGTGGTGACGCGCCACAGCACGTTCACCGCCTTCTCAGCGGTCGGCCACCGATAGGTGCGCCGCCGAGCCTTGCGTTCTCCACACCGGCATCGATGCCGGCGCTTCTTGCGTGCCACTGCTCTCCCCTCGCCGTAACCCTGTTGGTTCAGGGGCGTCCTTGCCCCCCGGGGAAGACAAGGCGTGACGAGAGTGGAGCTGAGCTGCCTCAGCCTAACGGTTCTTGCGGACAGAGCCGGTCTGCTGGGGCGAGGTACAGCGTAGGCCCCCTGCCGGACCAGCCCAACCATAGCTGCGTCACCATCCGTAAGCGTTCCGTGATCGACGGGTGGAGTAACCACCGTAACCGCAGGTCAAAGCCACCTATGACGCATCACTGTATGGAGTGGCCACCGCCGTAATAACACTCATTTCACCCTTTCGGCCATGGTTCCGTAGGGACAGTTGAAGCGCAGGGGATCCGCACCGTCGCCGGTCGCACATGCGTTCGGGAGACGCAAGGCCGCCGACCTTCCACCATGGCGGTGGAGGTGGTGCCAGATGGCGGTACTGCTTGCTGACGGCAGGTACGTGCTGCACCGGCAGGCTCGGCCGTCGTCCATCCGGGACGCCCACGGCACCCCCGTCCAGGGTGAGACGGAGCTGCCGGTCGGTCCAGCTGACGGGGCGGCTGCTCGTCGGCCGGACGGGGCGTGGACGCTGCGACTCGACCCAGCCCTGTGGCCGGTCGCCGCCGGCGATGTCGTGGTTCGGCAGGGCGACGGCCGGCATTGGGTCATCACTGGCACGCCGCTGCTGCATGAGGTGCCGAACCACCCGGACGTCGACCACGCGGCTGTCACCGGTGTGCAGGATCCGCCGGACGTCGACCGCGGCTACCCGAGTCGAGGTATGTCATGAGCCGGTTCCGGCCCCGGTCCGGGCTCGACGCGATCGTGGGGGTCGTTCGTGTAGCAGGCGCCCATGCACCGCAGCTCACCTCGGTGAATAGTCCGCGACCGCAGCTCCTGCCACAGCCCCGGCAGCCCCGGATGCCCAAGATCCGCTCGGCTTAGATTCAGGTCGACCCCGAGCCGCATGTGTCACACAGCTTCCGCCACGCAGATCCCCCTACTGACCTCTTCACCGATGAGTGGCGGTACCGACAGACTCCACCGTCCGCGCGACCGGTGACCCAGACGGCCAGCGAAGAGAGGACCGTCGACCGTCGGCGGCAGGAGCCACACCGACGCCTCACCCAGGCGATGACGCAGTTGCCAGACGCCTAACCTTCCAAAACAAGGTCCACTAAGGACGAGAGGGAAAAGATGACCGAGGCCGACGTCGAGACCAAGATCGTCGCGGGGGTGCCCGTGCACTACCACGGCGACTACACCCTCAACCTGGAGAACGACTACGAGCACATCTACCGCGAGGACTGCCACGACAACGAGCACTTGGATGCGCTCGGCGACGACCCGGGCGCCACGACCGCGCTGTACGCCGTGGCCAGCGCCCGCTACCTGGCAGAGAAGACCGAGACGCTGGGCAACGTGCTCCGCGAGCCGTACGCCCTGCGCACCACCCGCGACGCCGAGACGACACTGGCAGCGCTACGCCAGCACATCGAGGCCCTGGCCGACGTCGCGGAAGGACTGGGCGTGTGGCTGGACGCCGCGCACCAGCGCGGCGAACTCGAGGAAAAGCCGACCGCGGCCCACGAGGAGCTGACGAAGACCGCCGGTCTACTGCGAGCCGCCGGCCTGCCGCTGCGCAAGGTGACCCTCCCGGGCGACCGCAGCCCCGCACTCGACATGGACACGCTGGTCGCGGGAGTGACGGAGCAGTTGCGCGGCCACGGCATCGAAGTCGCCGAGGTGCGCGTCTACGAGTGGCAGACGGTGTGGCAACTCGGCGAGAGGCGTCATCTCCTCCTGAGCCGGGAGGGCGGCTGGGATCTGGGCTTCCCGACGGGCGACGGAGAGACGTGGACTCCCGTCGGATTCGGTCTCTACTGCTGGTACGCGCATCCGGCACAGATCGCCGCCCTGGTCGCCAAGAAGATCGCCGAGGTTCCGGCGTAGCACCTCGGAGGCGCTCGGGAACTCGCCGATTCCTCAGAATCGGCAGGGGCGGCCTCCCGTACGCCCGCCGGCGTGGTGTCGGGGCGTTAAGTACGCAAGCGCGACGGCCGGGTCCAGCAGGAGTGGGGCCCGGCCTGCCCGGCCGTCCGTCCGCGAGGCGTCACCGCCGCGTTCAGCGACCAGCCTAACCAGCTTGCGGAACTGGACGGGCTGCAGCCCGGTGAACTGAAAGATCAACTCCTGGCGGGCTGCCGAGATCACCTGCACCCCGACATGATCCACCATGGATGGCCGACCGAGTTACGAGACGTCTCATAGCGTCGTTTACGACTCATCGCGCCCTTCCCCGCCACCATCGATTCCCCCAGCCTCGAGCTACCGACGCGGACGGCGCTGTCGTCGGCCGTCGACCAACGGCACCGACTCGTAAGAGGTGCCCTGCCAGGGCTTTCGTAGACATCGCCGCATCAATCGGCAGGTAGTACCCGCATGGTTCGTTCCTCCATGTTGATCTCCAGCGTGCCGCCGTTCTGCGCCGTCAGGGTGCGCCAACATCGGTATCCGGTCAGGATGGCCTGCTCCCAGTCGGCGGGCCTGCAGTTGCTGACCTCGAGATGGGCGGTCATGGTCGTGATGGTTTGGAGCAGTTCGTTGTCCACGTGCTGCAGGTGGTCGAAGAAGCCGTGTCGGGAGGCGTAGGAGAACACGAGCGCGGAGATGCCTTCTTCGATGGCGATGGCACGACCGCCGTCTTCTGCCTCGTCGATGGCGGGATCGCTCTTTCGCTTGACCCTTAGCAGCGATCGCATGACCGGTGACCACCCGAGTACCGCAACGTGGGCCAGGTGGAAGGCGTCGTGGTACCGGTAGTCGTCGTCAACGGCGGAGGCATCGGTGAGAGGATCACCCACTGGTACTCCGTCGCGGCTAAGCATGACCACAGTACGCCCGTCGGACTCTCGGACGGTGGGGGTGAAGGCGAAGACGGCCCGGCGGGGCAGCTGCTCGCCCGGTGGGAAGTGCTCGTCCAGCAGCGGCTCCTCTCGATCGGACGGGCGCCACCGCTGCTTGGCCTTCTCCAAGCTGGCTGCGGCGACGTCGTCGAGGTCGAGGCCGAAGCTGTCGGCCAGCGTGGCGGCGTACCAGAGGACGTCGCCCAGCTCTTCGCGGATCTGTTGCTTGCCGAGCGGACGGCCGGGACCGTCGCGCAGGTGCTTCTTGTATGCGGTGGCGACCGAGCCTGCCTCGCCGAGCAGGCCGAGCAGGGGAACGACGACCGAGTCCTGCTCGTTCCCGGAGCCCTGCAATGTCTTGACCGCCGCTTTCTGATACCGACCGAACTCCACGAGCGCTCCTGTCTGATGAACCGACACGCCGTCTGGCTTCCCGACGGCATCTGTCGTATGATGCCACAAGGGGTCGGATTTGCCGACAGCAAGAGGGGTGAGGACAACGAGCACTGACAGGGTGACGGTGAGCGACGTGATGTCCGCGATCATTGACGCGCTTGCCGTTCACTTCAAGGAACCCGCCCGAGATCTTGAGGCGAGACTCGCTGCCGAAGGTCACGAGTTTCCCATCGACTCCATCTTCATCGCAGAAATCCTCACTGACATCGAGGCGAAGTATCAGATAAAGGTCTCGGCGAATGCCGAGGTCGCGAGGTCCGCCCGCTCGGTGCTGACCTTCGCCCACACTGTTCACTGCATCATCACAGAAAGCTCATAGCCATGGACCAGCACGACACCCGCACGACCGACCCTGAACTCCGCCGGTTGGGCGAACGCCTGAAGGCAACCAGAGAGTACCTCGGCATGTCCCAGCAGTATGTGTCCCAGAACACCGGCATCGCACGGAGCGCGGTAAGCGACATCGAGCGCGGAATGCGGCGGGTCGATAGCCTGGAACTCAAGAAGATCGCTCGGCTGTACAGCCTGCCGACCACCTACTTTCTCGACGAGAACGCCGACGCCGATGTCGGCGAGCACGCGCTGGCCGGTCTTCCGCGCGCACTCGCCGGGTTGACCGAAGGCGACGTCGCCGAGGTCATGGAGTACGCCAAGTACCTGCGTTTCAAACGCATCGCCGAGAAGAGCGCCGGTGACGACGGCGGCGAGTCGTAGGCAACCATGAATTGGCAGACCGCAAACGCGACCGCGATGCTACGCGCTCCCCAGGTGCATCGTGACCTGGGCATCGACCGAACCGGCTACGTCGATGTGTTCGCCGCGCTGCGCGCTGCGGGGGTCGACTGCCTGACGCGTCCTATGCCGAAGCTTTTCGGCTTCTACTTCGGACCCGACGACAGCGGCCCCGCCGTGCTGCTCAACGCATCACTCGACGAGATCGGTCTACGCCACACCGCAGCCCACGAGCTCGGTCACCACGCCTTCGACCACGGGAGCCGAGCCGATGCGGATCTAGACATCGCCGGCCTGCACCCACGGCGGATGTGGACGGCGGTCGAGATGCAGGCGGAGAGCTTCGCGGCCTGGTTCCTCATGCCCCCACCGGCGGTCGACGCCGCGCTGCGGCGCATCGGGATCGAGCAGGTGCAGCAACCGGAAGAGGCGTATGAGGTTGCCCGATGGCTCGGAACATCCTATGCCGGAACGGTGCGTCACCTAGGCCGGCTGAAAAAGATCCATGCGAGGGCCGCCGCCTCGTGGCCCCGCGTCCCACCGCAGCGCCTGCGGGCACGCCTGCACCGGCCCACGCTGGAAAAGCCGGCGTCGCACCTTTTCCTGGTCCGGCCGCCGGCCCGAGGAGCGGTGCTCCACGTCGCCGCTGGCGACCTGCTGCTGTTACCGCCCGGAGCCCGCATCACACACCTGCCGGACGGGCTGGTTGCTGCGGACTCGGATGCTCGCCCCGCAGAGAACGCCGTGAACGGCGTGCCTGAGTCAGACGGGCGCGCCGGTCTGACTGTGGAAGTCACCGAGCGCTTCCGCCGCTCGTCCGCGATCTCCTTCCTTGTGCCCGGCCATGACCTGATCTCCGTCACCGTGGTCGCACCGGTGCGCCGGCTTGGTGCTGCCGATGCCTGGAGCTGCGCCAATGAGCCAGATCGCCCTCGAACTGCCCACCAGGAGTAAGGAGCCGGCATGGAAACCTTCACCGTCCAAGCGCTAGTGCCGTGACCACGAACGTTTGGGGTGTTGGGTCAGGCTGCGCGGGTGGCGGGTTGGCCCCAGCGTTGTTGTCGTTCGCTGCGGATGCGGGCGCGTTCGCGGCGTTGGGCGGCCAGGACGTC
>NZ_JAGPXQ010000066.1:0-21127 GCF_018070435.1 Micromonospora sp. C51
GGCCGGCGTCGTCGGCGCAGAGTGAGCGCGCGCCGAAGCCGATCACGTCGCCGGTCAGGTCCCGGATGGGCCAGCGCAGCCGGCGGCGGATCCTCCTCCTCGTACGACCGGGCGGCGCGCACCGCGTCGGCCAGGCCGTGCGGGCGGGTGCGCGGCGTCCCGGCCAGCAGCGGATCGCGGGCCATGTCCTTGACCAGGGCCACGGCCAGCCCGAGCATCACCACCACGAACGGCAACGCCACCATGATGGTGGCCTGTTGCAGCGCGTCCAGCCCGCCGACGAGCAGCAGCACGGCGGCGACCGCGCCGATCAGGATTCCCCAGCTGACCACGACCAGCCGGTGCGGACGCAGCGCGCCCCGGGAGGTCAGCGAGCCGAGCACCAGCGAGGCGGAGTCGGCGCTGGTGACGAAGTACAGCGCGATGAGCACCATGGCCAGCACGCCGGTCAACGCCGCCAGCGGCAGCGCGTCGAGCAGCCCGAACAGCGCCTGCTCGCTGCTGGCGGAGGCGTCCGCCACCAGGTCACGCACCCCGGTCGCCTGCACGCGCAGCGCGCTGCCGCCCATGATCGCGAACCAGACGGCGCTGGCCCCGCTGGGCACCAGGAGCACACCGATCAGGAACTGCCGCACGCTCCGGCCCCGCGAGATGCGGGCGATGAAGGTGCCGACGAACGGCGCCCAGGAGATCCACCACGCCCAGTAGAAGATCGTCCAGCCACCCAGCCAGGCCGGGTCGGAGAACGCCCCGGTCCGGGTGGACATGAAGACGAGGTTGCTGAGGTAGTCGCCGATCGAGGCCGGCAGCACCTCAAGGGTGTAGATGGTCGGTCCGACCACGAAGACGAAGAGCATCAGCGCGACGGCCAGCACCACGTTCGTGGTGGAGAGCCACTTGATGCCCCGGTGCAGGCCGGTGAAGGCGGAGATGACGAAGGCCAGCGTCAGCGCCCCGATCACCACCAACTCCACCGCAGTGGAGTCCGGCACCCCGGCGACCAGGTCCAGTCCGGCGGCGACCTGGAGGGCGCCGAGCCCGAGGCTGGTGGCAGAGCCGAAGACGGTGGCGAAGACGGCCAGCAGGTCGATGACCTGACCGACGGCACCGTCGGCGCGGTCGCCGATGAGCGGGCGAAACGCCGCCGAGATCCGGTTCTGCCGACCCCGACGGAACGTCGAGTAGGCCAGGGCCAGCGCCACCACCGCGTAGATCGCCCACGGGTGCAGGGTCCAGTGGAAGAGGGTGAATTGCATGGCCGCCGACGCCGCCTGCCCGGTCTGCGGCTCGACGCCGGTCGCCGGTGGTGGTGTGGCGTAGTGCTGGATGGGCTCGGCCACGGCGAAGAAGACCAGGCCGATGCCCATGCCGGCGCTGAACATCATGGCGATCCAGGCCAGCGTGCTGAACTCCGGCTCGTCGTCGTCCTTACCGAGCCGGATCCGGCCGAACCGGGACAGCGCCAGCACCACCGCCAGCACCAGGAAGGCGTTGGCCGCCACCACGAAGAACCAGCCGAACGTGTCGATCACCCAGGCCAGGCCCGATTCGCCGACACTCGCCAGCGAGTCACGGGCCAGCGCCCCCCAGAGCACCACGGCGAGCACTCCGCCGACGCCCAGGCCCAGCACGATCGGGTCGATCGTGCCGCCCTTACCGCCAGGCTCGGCGGTCTTCTCGTCTACCTGCTCGCTCATGGTCACCCCTGACCATCCTCCCGTTCCCCTGCCGCCGTGCTCCGAAAATCCGGCCAATCGCACCCTGAGAGTCGACTTTCGGCCGTTTAGGGGCGCGTTGGGGTGCCACCTTGCCGGTTCTCGGCTCGATGGTCAACCGAGCGGCACGGGAACGCGGCCCTGCTCGTCGGCCTCGACCTGGCGATTCCAGTCGGGCTTGGTGGCCCGCCAGCCCTCGTCGTCCAGGCCCTTTCGCCAGTAGCCGGAGATGGACAGCCACTCGCGGGGCACCGACCGCTCCACCCGCAGCAACCGGCGCAACTGGCGGACGAAGGACGCCTCACCGTGCACGAAGGCGTGCACCGTGCCGGGCGGGAAGTTCAGCTCACGCACCGCGGCCACCAGCGCCTCACCAACCGGGCGTCCGCCCCGGTGCAGCCAGGTCAGCCGGACCGCGCCGGGGCTGGGCAGCGGCTGCTCGTCGGCCGGGCCGTCGACCTCGACGAAGACGTACGCGGGCGCACCGACGGGCAGCCGGGCCAGGGAAGCGGCGATCGCCGGCAGGGCGCTCTCGTCGCCGACCAGCAGGTGCCAGTCGGCCGCCGGGCTCGGCGCGTACGCCCCACCCGGGCCGACGAACAGCACCTCGTCACCGGGACGCAGCGCCGCCGCCCACGGGCCGGCCAGCCCTTCGTCGCCGTGGTGCACCACGTCGACGGTCAGTTCCCCGGCCGTCGCGTCCCAGGCGCGGACCGTGTATGCGCGCAGCCGGGGCCACTGCTCGCGCGGCAGGTCGCGACGAATGGCGGCGAGATCGAGCGGGCGCGGGTGGTCGACACCGGCGACCGGAAAGACGATCTTGATGTAGTGGTCGGTGAACTCGCCGACCGGCAGGCCGGCCAGTTCCTCCCCGCCGAGCACCAGCCGGACCAGGTGCGGGGTAGGCCGCGAGGTGCGCAGTACGCGGGCGGAGGTGACCTTCTTCGAGCGATCCGTCATTCGGTTAGGCTAACCTAACTTGCGCGCACCGGTCAGCCCCCGGTCCCGATGTCAGCCTCTGATCAGGCGATCATGCCAGGCCAGGGCGGCGGGATCGGTCAGCGAGGCCACCTGATCGATCACCACCCGCAGCCGGGCTCCGTCATCGGGTGCGTCCCGCCACAGCGGGGCGAAGACCGGGTCGAGCGCCGCCGGCGCCCGCGCGGCCAGCGTCGCCACCAGCCCGGCGATGATCTCCCGCTGCCGCTGGTAGCGGCCCTGCGCACCGGGCCGACGCATCACGTAGCGCAGGGCGATCCCCTTGAGCAGCGCGCACCGGGCCCGCAACGGCCGGGGTACGACAAGGTCGGCCGCGTACCGTCGGTGTGGCCCTGGCCCGAAGCGTTCGGTGGTGGCGGCGACGGCGGTCGCCACGAACTGACCGGTCAACACGCTTGTGGTGGCCTTGAGCGCGGCCTGGGCCCGATGGCTGCCGTCGTATCCGGCCAACGGGGCGAGCACCGGGTCGGCGAGCAGCCCGGCCAGCGTCCCGTCGAGGTAGTCGGGCGACTCGGTCGAGTAGACGGCGGCAACGTCGGCGCAGAGCGCCGCCCGCTCGTCGGGGTCGGCGAGCAACGGCTCCAGCGTGAGGTAACCGCCGTGAATGCCGTCCTCGACGTCGTGCACCGAGTACGCCACGTCGTCGGCCCAGTCCATCACCTGCGCCTCCAGGCACTGCCGCTCGCCGGCCGGCGAGCCCTGCCGCAGCCAGGCGAAGGCGGGCAGGTCGTCGGCGTACACCCCGAATTTGCGCCGGCCCGGCTGACGTGTCCACGGGTACTTGCCGACCGCGTCCAGCGAGGCACGGGTCAGGTTCAGCCCGGCGGACGTCCCGTCCGGGCCGTACACCTTGGCCTCCAGCCGGGTCAGCACCCGCAGCGTCTGGGCGTTGCCCTCGAACCCACCGCAGTCGGCGGCCAGCTCGTCCAGCGCGGCCTCGCCGTTGTGGCCGAACGGCGGGTGCCCGAGGTCGTGGGCCAGCCCGGCGGTGTCCACCACGTCCGGATCACAACCCAGCCGAGCACCCATCTCCCGGGCGATCTGGGCCACCTCCAGCGAGTGGGTCAGCCGGGTACGCAGGAAGTCGTCGGTGCCGGCCGTGTGCACCTGGGTCTTCGCGGCCAGCCGGCGGAACGCCGCCGAGTGCAGCACCCGGGCCCGATCCCGCTCGTACGGGGACCGGCCGTGCTCCGGGTCCTTGACCGGCTCCGCGACCCGACGCGCCGCGTCCGGCTCACAGGAGGCAGCACTCAATCCCCACGCTGCCGCAGTACGCAGAACTCGTTGCCCTCCGGGTCGGCCAGCACCGTCCAGTCGTCGCCGTCCTGCCCGATGTCGACGTGCCGGGCACCCATGTCGACAAGCCGTTCCACCTCGGCCTCCCGGTCGGTCGGGCGCAGGTCGAGGTGCAGCCGGTTCTTGCTCTCCTTCACGCCGGTCACCGGCACGAACACGATGCCGGGCAACCGGTCCGCGCTCTGCCGGATCTCCACCTCGTCAGGTCGCTCCTCGACCACCTGGTACCCGAGCGCCTCGGCCCACCAGCGGGCCAGCCGCCCCGGGTCACGGGCATCGACGGTCAGGCTCTCCCACACGGCGGTCATGCCGGCACCGCCACCGCGGCACCGACAGCCTCCGACAACTCGGCACGCGATCCCATCCGGCCACCCCTTCGCGAAACAACGGTCCACGGGCGAAGTCAGGTTACGCCCGGGGCCCCGGTTCGGCGCGCCGACGACGTGCCCACGGCGGGCCCACATCCTCCGATCAGACGAGAGTTGTCGTCCGATTGCCGACGGTAACGGGATCGCACTCATCGACATCCACGGGTAGCGTCGCCATCGCGGAACGTCACCTGTTGCGGCGAGACACGACCGGTGGGAGAGACACGCTCGTGAACGCGGAAACGATGATGGGTACCGAACTCCGGGGGCTGCGCCGACGCCGTCCCGAGGTCGCCGGCACGGTCCTCGCCGGCACGGACGGCCTGCTCATCTCCAGCGACCTGCCCACGACCGACGCCACTCACCTGGCGGCGCTGGCCGCAGCCAGCTTCGGCCTCGGGCACCGGATGGCCGCCACCGTGCGGCAGGGCGAGTTCCACGAGTCCGTGGTGCACACGGCGGCCGGTTGCGTGGTCACCTACCCGGCCGGTCGGGATGCCCTGCTGACCCTGGTCGCCGCACCGGGAGCGGATCTGGCGGCACTGCGCGAAGAGGCCCGTGGGGTGGTCCGCCGCACCGGTCCGGCCCTCGCCGCCTGCCGCCGCCCGACGCTGCTGCCCGACCCGCCGGATCCGCACGCCCCGCTGGCGGTACGCACACCCATGGCCACGATGCCGAACCAACGCCCCCGCCGCGCACAGTCCATCACCTGGCGCCGCCCCCCGATCTGACCGCTCCAGGCACCGGGCGGCATCCACACGCGCCGCCCGCCACGTCATGCGCCCACGCGCCGCACTACCCGTGCCCGCGCCACGCCGCACGCCACCCCGCACGCCACGGCACCCCGCACGCCACGCGCCATGCAGCAACATCGGGGATGTTGTCGTCTCACGGCCGCTCGACACAGCAACATCCCCGATGTTGCTGCGCGGCGCGGCACGGCGCGGCACGACGCGGCACGGCACGACGCGGCACGACGCGGCGCGGCACGACGCGGCACAGCGCAGCGCGGCACGGCGCAGCGCGGCGCGGCGGGTATGCGGCTCGCCCGGGGGCGGGCGAGCCGCCCGGTCAGCGACTGTCCGAGCCGCTGGTGACCACTGCCGCTCGGCCGGCCTCCAGCCGCGCCACCGGCACCCGGAACGGCGAGCACGAGACGTAGTCCAACCCGACGGAGTGGAAGAAGTGCACCGAGTCCGGATCACCGCCGTGCTCGCCGCAGACCCCGAGCTTGAGCCCCGGACGGGCCGCCCGCCCTTCCTCGGCGGCGATGCGTACCAGCCGACCGATCCCGTCGGCGTCGATGGACTCGAACGGTGAGATTCCGAAGATGCCCAGCTCCAGGTAGCGCCAGAAGAACGCTCCCTCCACGTCGTCGCGGGAGAAGCCCCACCCCATCTGGGTCAGGTCGTTGGTGCCGAACGAGAAGAACTCGGCGGCCTCGGCGATCTGCCCGGCGGTCAACGCCGCCCGGGGCACCTCGATCATCGTGCCGATCAGCACGTCGACGTCGCTGCCGCCGGCCACCTCGGCGATGATCCGCTCGGCTTCGGCGCGTACCGTCTCCAGTTCCTGGACCGCACCGACCAGCGGGACCATGATCTCCGGGCAGGGACGTACGCCCTGGCGGGTGCACTCCACGGCCGCCTCGGTGATCGCCCGGACCTGCATCGCGAACAGTCCGGGGATGACCAGGCCCAGGCGTACGCCGCGCAGCCCGAGCATCGGGTTCTCCTCGTGCATCCGGCGTACCGCCGCCAGCAGCGCCTCCTCTTTGGCGACGTCCTCGCCGCGCTCCTGGGCGACCGCCACGTTGACGGCGAGCTGTTCCAGCGGCGGCAGGAACTCGTGCAGCGGCGGGTCGATCAACCGGACGGTGACCGGCAGGCCGTCCATCTCCCGGAGGATCTCCACGAAATCCGCGCGCTGCAACGGCAGCAACGCGGCGAGCGCGTCCTCCCGCTCGGCCGGATCGCGGGCCAGGATCAGCCGTTCCACCAGCTCACGCCGGTCTCCGAGGAACATGTGCTCGGTGCGGCACAGCCCGATGCCCTCGGCGCCGAAGCGCCGGGCCCGGGCCGCGTCGGCGGCGGTGTCGGCGTTGGTACGCACCGCCAGCCGCCGGCTGGCGTCCGCGTGCGACATGATCCGGTGTACGGCCCTGACCAGCGCATCGCCCGTGGACGCCGGGTCGAGTTCACCCTCGAAGTACCGGACCACCTCGGACGGGCTGACCGGCACCTCGCCCAGGTACACCTTGCCGGTGGTGCCGTCGATGGAGACGACGTCCCCCTCGGTGACCGTGTGTCCGGCCACGGCGAACCGCCGCTTCGGCACGTCGATGTCCAGGTCGTCGGCGCCCGAGACGCAGGTCTTGCCCATGCCCCGGGCGACCACGGCGGCGTGACTGGTCTTGCCGCCCCGCGAGGTGAGGATGCCCTTGGCGGCGATCATGCCGTTGAGGTCGTCCGGGTTGGTCTCCCGGCGGACCAGGATGACGGCCTCGCCCTCGGCGGCCAGCTCGACCGCGCGGGCCGAGGTGAAGACCACCTTGCCGACCGCCGCGCCCGGCGAGGCGCCGATGCCGGTGGCGACCGGCTGGAACTCGTGGTCGAGCTGGAAGCGCGGGAACATCAACTGGGCCAGTTGCGCGCCGTTGACCCGGTGCAGGGCCTCGTCGAGGTCGATCAGGCCCTCGTCGACGAGTTGGCCGGCGATGACGAACGCGGCGGCGGCGGTGCGCTTGCCGACCCGGGTCTGGAGCATCCACAGCTTGCCGCGCTCGATGGTGAACTCGATGTCACACAGGTCCCGGTAGTGCCGTTCCAGCCGGGCCATGTAGTCGAGCAGTTCGTCGTAGGAGTCCTTGTCGATCCGCTCCAGCTCCTGCAACGGCACGGTGTTGCGGATGCCGGCGACGACGTCCTCGCCCTGCGCGTTGGCCAGGTAGTCGCCGTAGATGCCCTGGGCGCCGCTGGCCGGGTCGCGGGTGAAGGCGACGCCGGTGCCGGAGTCGGGACCGAGGTTGCCGAAGACCATCGCCACCACGTTCACGGCGGTGCCCAGGTCGGCCGGGATGCGCTCCTGCCGGCGGTAGACCACCGCCCGCTCGGCGTTCCACGAGTCGAACACCGCGCGGACCGCCAGGTCCAGCTGGTCGCGCGGCTCCTGCGGGAACTCCCGCCCGGTGTGCTTGGTGAAGATCTTCTTGTACGCGTCGACGAGCCCACGCAGGTCGTCCGCGTCCAGGTCCAGGTCGAGGTCGGTGCCCTTGGCCCGCTTGGCCTCGTCGAGCGCGTGCTCGAACTCCTCGCCCGGCACGTCGCAGACGGTCTTGCCGAACATCTGGATCAGCCGCCGGTAGGAGTCCCAGGCGAACCTGTCCGCGCCGCCGGAGGCGGCCTGGTCGGTCGAGGCGCCGGCCTGCCGGGCCAGTCCTTCGACGCTGCGGTCGTTGAGACCGACGTTGAGCACGGTCTCCATCATTCCGGGCATCGAGAACTTCGCCCCGGAGCGTACGGAGACCAGCAGCGGGTCGTCCGGGTCACCGAGACGCCGGCCCATCTCGCGCTCCAGCGCCGTCAGGTGCGCGGTGATCTGGTCGGCCAGCCCGGCCGGTTCCGCACCCGTGTCGAGGTACGCCTTGCACGCCTCGGTGGTGATGGTGAAGCCGGGCGGCACCGGCAGGCCGAGATTGGTCATCTCGGCCAGGTTCGCTCCCTTGCCGCCGAGGAGGTCCTTGAGATCCTTGTTGCCTTCGGCGAAGTCGTAGACGTACTTGTGCTCAACCGTCTCTTGCGCTGCCACCAGAGCCTCCCACGCGCCCGGATTGACACTTAACGAAGGTTCAGTTTTGTGATACCCCGAATCCATCAGCTGGTAATCCGGGGAGTCGTGCCGATCGGTGGGCGAAGGCTAAGCGAACAACGAGCGGCCCGGGAGCATTCGGTGACAATAGGCACAGCAATCACAACTGTTCGCGTTCAGCACGGTCTTTGGGAACGGTTCCACGCGCACATTCACGCAATTGCCGACCTCCCCGTACCCTTGACGACACGCTCCGTCACCACCCGCACCATTGCCACAACCGCCGCGAATACACCCCCTCGGGAGTCCTCGTGTCCGCCGCACCCAGCACCGCACCGGAACCACTCGACCCGCCCCACCCCGACGACGTCACCGCGCCGTCCGAGGCGACGCCCGTCCCGAAGGCGGAGACCGCCGCCGCGGGCCAGGCCGCCGCAGTCGGCAGGGCCGCCGCGCAGGCGAACGCCGCTGCCGGAGCCGAGACCGCCGCCCGCGCCGACGATGCGGCCCAGGCTGCCGGGCGTACCGCTGGGGAACTGGCCCGGACGGCGGAGCGGAAGGCGGCGGCGCTGCTCGCACCCCCGGCACCGACCCGGCTGGGCGACGTGGTGCCCGCGCCGGAACGGGTCGCACCGGACGCCACGGCCGACTACCTGCTCGCCGCCGACGCGGTGATCCGGGTCAGCGCCGATCCGGCCGCCGTGGCTGTCGCCGGGCAGCTCGCCGCGCTGCTGCGCCCGGCGACCGGATACCCGCTGCCGGTGACCGACGCCGCCGCGCCCGTACCGTCCGGTGGCATCGCCCTCGCCCTGACCGGCGAGGCCGCACTGGGTGCGGAGGGCTACCGACTCGACATCACCACCGACGGCGTACGCATCGCCGCCGGCACCGCCGCCGGTCTCTTCCACGGGGTGCAGACGCTGCGGCAGTTGCTGCCGGCCGCCGTCGAGAGCGCGACGCCGGTCACCGAACGCTGGGTGCTGCCCGGCGGGTCGATTCTCGACCGCCCCCGCTACCCGCACCGCGGAGCGATGCTCGACGTGGCGCGGCACTTCTTCGGCGTCACCGACGTGCTGCGGGTGATCGATCACCTGGCCCGGTACAAGCTCAACCGGCTGCACCTGCACCTCACCGACGACCAGGGCTGGCGGATCGCGATCGACTCCTGGCCCCGGCTGGCCACCGTCGGCGGGGCCGGCGCGGTCGGCGACGCCCCCGGCGGCTACTACACCCGGGCGGACTACCAACGGATCGTGGCGTACGCCGCCGACCGGCACATCACCGTGATCCCCGAGATCGACCTGCCGGGCCACACCCACGCGGCGTTGACCGCGTACGGTGAGCTGGCGCCCGACCGGGTCGCACCGCAGCCGTACACCGGCACCGAGGTCGGCTTCAGCTACGTCGACCCGGCCAGCGAGCGCACCTACGACTTCGTCGCCGACGTGCTCGGCGAGATCGCCGCGCTCACCCCCGGGCGGTGGCTGCACATCGGTGGCGACGAGGCGTTCAAGGTGCCCGCCGAGGTGTACGCCGCTTTCGTCGAACGGGTGCAACGCATCGTCGCCGGGCTGGGCCGAGAGGTGATCGGCTGGCACCAGATCGCCCCCGCCGCCCACGCCGACCGGCGAATCCTCCAGTGGTGGGGTACGACAGGCGAGGATCCGGTGACCGCCGAGGCGGTACGCCGAGGCGCCCGGCTGATCCTCTCGCCCGGCAACCACGCGTACCTCGACATGAAGTACGCCCCGGACACCCCGATCGGGCACGACTGGGCCGGCCTGATCGACGTACGCCGGGCCTACGACTGGGATCCGGCCAGCCACCTGGCGGGCGTACCGGCCGAGGCGGTGCTCGGTGTCGAGGCGCCGCTGTGGACCGAGTCGGTGACCACCCTCGGCGAGATCGAGTTCATGCTGTTCCCCCGGCTGCCCGCCATCGCCGAGCTGGGCTGGTCACCCCGGTCGACGCACGACTGGGGAGCGTTCCGCGAGCGACTGGCGTTGCACGGCACACGGTGGGCGACGGCGGGCATCGCGTACCACCGCTGCCCTGAACTGCCCTGGCCGGCGACGCCGCCGGTGCCCGCCCCGCGCAGGCCGTCGCCCGACACCGAGCCGGCCGAGGCCCCGCCGGTCAGCCGCTCCGGCGAGCCGCCAGTCCGTCCAGGAACAGCTCCAGACCGAGGGTGAAACGGTCCACCGGGCCGGCGAACAGGGTGTCGCGGCGCCGGTGCTGACCGCCTTCCTCACCTGCGCCACGCTCGTCACCCTCGACCATGCCGGGGTGCTCCCCGGCGCGCCGGCTGGGCTGTTCGAGCGGATCGCGATATATGCCGGGTTCACCTGGCTCGGCGTCACCGGCGCCCGACTCCTGGCCCGCCCCTGACACCCGGATCACCGAATGGCCGGGTTGTCCGGTTCGCCGGTGGCCGAGGCCACCCCACCGGCGGAATCGCGGGCCGGGTCCGGTGGTTGTACATGGGGTAACCACGGGCGCCTCCGAGCGCCGCCCCGGCCCGGGTCGGAATGGCCCCCCGCCGTCGGGCGTTACACCACCGGACAACACCAGGGCGACCGCCTCCCGCGACGCCCACGGAATGACCCCGGCCCGCCCGGCGTTACACCTGGCCGGGCCGCGAGCCCCCGGTGTTACCCCGCCTCCCGGGACACCGGACGAACATCGCAAAACCTTTCCTTTTCGCATGGCTCACCCGCATCCCCCATTCGCGGGCGGAGCCGCGCGCACCCCCGATCGAAAGGTGTAGATCATCATGGCTACCACCATCCTTCGTAAGACCGCCCTGACCATCGCCGCTGCCGCCGCCACCGCCGGTGGCATCGCCGGCCCCGCCGTCGCCGCCCAGGCCACCCCGGGTGTCCAGGCGAGCGCCGTGGTGGCCGACCGCAAGCCCGGTGGCGAGCGCGAACTGGGCGTCCGCTACGAGGCACAGCCCAACTTCTACTACTGCGGTCCCGCCGCCGCCCGGAACGCGCTGAGCGTGCAGGGCAAGAACATCGACGTGGACACCATGGCCAAGGAGATGCGTACCACCGAGGCCGGCACCAACTCGATCAACGACATCACGCCGGTGCTGAACAAGGAGACCGGTAAGGACGTCTACAAGTCGGTCGAGATCGCCGACCCCAAGGCTGACGACAAGCAGACCGACAAGCTGCGCGACGACATCGTCCGCACCGTCGACGACGGCCGCGCGGTGGTCGCCAACATCGCCGGCACCGCCACCGACACCGACGGCACCCCGCACAGCTTCGAGGGCGGCCACTACATCAGCGTCGTGGGCTACCGCGACGGCGGCGAGACGGTCACCATCGCCGACTCCGCCGACCCCGCCCAGGCCTCGTACCGGATGAGCATCGACGCCCTGGCCGACTGGATCGCCACCCGCGGTTACAGCGCCACCTCCTGACCAACCGAAACACCACGAAGGGCCGACCCCACCCGGGGTCGGCCCTTCGTCGTCTCTCCCCGAACCCCCCGGATACGACAACATCGGGGATGTTGCTCCCTCGCCGTGGCGTGACACAGCAACATCCCCGATGTTGCTGGCTGGGCTCCCCGCCAGCAGGCGGGTGGGCGGGGTCAGCCGCCGGAGTCGTCCAGCTCGGCGCCCTCCGGAACGGTGTCGTCGTCGCGGCTGGCCAGCCAGCCGTCGGGCAGGAAGACCTTGCCCGGTGAGTTGGTGCGCCCGCGCGGCTGACCCAGCGTCTCGACCGGGAACGGTACCGCCGGGTCGAGCTTGCCGAGCAGGTCGTCCAACTGGGCCAGGCTGTCGATCATCGCCAGCGAACGGCGCAGCTCGCTGCCGATCGGGAAGCCCTTGAGATACCAGGCGACGTGCTTGCGGAAGTCGGTGCAGCCGTCCCGTTCACCCCGGGCCGGGGTGCGGGAACCGGCGGTGAACTGCTCCACCAGCAGCTCGGCGTGCCGGCGCATGGTCACCGCGACCTCGCCGAGGGTGGGCAGCCGGCGCTGCGACGAGCCGTTGAACGCCGCCTCCAGGTCGGCGAAGAGCCACGGGCGGCCGAGACAGCCGCGACCGATCACCACGCCGTCGACCCCGGTGTGCGCCACCATCCGCAGCGCGTCGTCGGCCTCCCAGATGTCGCCGTTACCGAGCACCGGCACGTCGAGGGCCTGCTTGAGAGTGGCGATGGCGTCCCAGTCCGCCGTGCCCGAGTACCGCTGCGCGGCCGTACGACCGTGCAGGGCGACCGCGGCGACGCCGGCCTCCTGGGCGGCGAGCCCCGCCTCGACGTACGTCAGGTGCTCGTCGTCGATGCCCTTGCGCATCTTGACCGTGACCGGCACCCCGGCGGGTGACGCGGCGTCCACGGCGGCCCGCACCAGGCGGGCGAAGAGCCGCCGCCGCCAGGGCAGGGCCGCGCCACCACCGCGCCGGGTCACCTTCGGCACCGGGCAGCCGAAGTTGAGGTCGATGTGATCGGCGAGGTCCCGTTCGACCACGATCCGCACGGCGGCGGCGGTGGTCTCCGGGTCGGTGCCGTAGAGCTGGAGGCTGCGTGGGCGCTCGTCCGCCCCGAACGCGATCATCCGCAGCGTCTTCGGGTTCCGCTCCACCAGGGCGACCGTCGTGATCATCTCGCAGACGTAGATCCCGCCGCCCTGCTCCCGACAGAGCTGCCGAAAGCCGACGTTCGTGATGCCGGCCATCGGGGCGAGCACCACCGGCGGCCACACCTGGTGCGGCCCGATGCGCAGCGGCGGCAGCTCGGCCGCGGAACGGAGGGCGGTTTCCACAGTTCAAGGGTACGGGGCTCGCCGTCAGCGCCGCCGCCACGGCCACCGGCGGCCGCCGCCACCGGACGCCTGCCGGACCAGCGCCTCCGCCGCCCGCAGCTTCTGCTGGATCTCCGTCCCGCTTACACCCAGCAAGTCGGTCAGCAGGATGCCCTGCTTGACCACCAACCCGGCACGCTCGACGTCGCCGATGGCCACCAGCGCGTGCGCGTAGATCGAGTACGTGTTGGCCAGCTCCCAGATGGTGATCGGCTGGTGCGGGTCGAGTGCCTTCAGCCGCAGTTCCGTCGCCCGGGAAGCGGCAAGCGCCGCTTCCTGAGCATCGGACGCCGCACCCTGCTGCTGCTGGCGGTGCAGCAGAGCGTTCGCATAGTTGTGGTAGGCGGTGGCCATCGCCGTACGGGTGCGCGGCCCCGCGGCAGGCGGCGGACCGGCGGTGTGCAGACCGATCTCGATTGCCTTCTCCAGCAACTGCAGCCGGACCTCGGGGCTGCCGGCCACGAACGCCGACTCGCCGGAGTCCACCATCGCGGTGATCAGCTCACCAAGCGCCTCGTCCCGGCGCGGCTGGGTCGGATCCGGATGCTCCGCCTTCACCGCCTGATGGATCTCCGCGAACAGCGTGATGGCCTCGTGGCCCGCCTCCTTCGCCCGGTCGTGGCGACCCATGCCGGCCAACACCATGCCGTGTCGCCACAGGGCCCGAGCCAGCTGGCGTTGATCGTGCCGGTCGACCCGGCCACCCGCGACGGCCTGCCGGTACGCCTCGATGACCCGCAGCCAGAGCACGTCCGCCTGCTCCCAGCCCGCCGGCCGGGTGGAGTACTCCCGCGCCCGCTCGAAGATCTCCTCGCGTGCTTCCGGCTCCACGTCGTTGGCCCTTCGTCGTCTCCGTGCGGGTACGCCCGCCTGAAGACATCATTGGCCATGGATACCAGTCGGCTCGACCGTCGATCCGTCCCGGGCCGCCGGGTTCTGACCGGCGTGCCCGGGCGGGGGCGGGGATCAGCAGCCGGGAAGGTGGTCGATCAGGTAGCGCTCGACCTGGTCCAAGCCGATCCGTTCCTGGGTCATGGTGTCCCGGTTGCGCACGGTCACCGCGTTGTCGTCGAGTGTGTCGAAGTCGACGGTGACGCAGAACGGGGTGCCGATCTCGTCCTGCCGGCGGTAGCGGCGACCGATGGCCTGCGAGTCGTCGAACTCGACCACCCAGCGCTTGCGCAGGTCGGCGGCGAGCTGCTTCGCCTTCGGCGAGAGCGCCTCGTTACGCGACAACGGCAGCACCGCCACCTTGACCGGAGCCAGCCGCGGGTCGAAGCGCATCACGGTGCGCTTGTCCACACCGCCCTTGGTGTTCGGCGCCTCGTCCTCGTCGTATGCCTCCAGCAGGAAGGCCAGCACCGCGCGGGTGAGGCCGGCGGCCGGCTCGATCACGTACGGGACCCACCGCTCGCCCTTGGACTGGTCGAAGTACGACAGGTCGACGCCGGAGTGCTTGCTGTGCGTGGACAGGTCGAAGTCGGTGCGGTTGGCGATGCCCTCCAACTCGGCGAACTCGGTGCCGCCGAACTGGAACCGGTACTCGATGTCGACGGTGCGCTTCGAGTAGTGCGAGAGCTTCTCCTTGGGGTGCTCGTAGAAGCGCAGGTTGGTCTCGGACAGACCGAGGTCGAGGTACCAGTTCCAGCGCTCGGCGAGCCAGTACTCGTGCCACTGCTCGTCGGTGCCCGGCTCGACGAAGAACTCCATCTCCATCTGCTCGAACTCGCGGGTACGGAAGATGAAGTTGCCGGGGGTGATCTCGTTGCGGAACGACTTGCCGGTCTGGGCGATGCCGAACGGCGGCTTCTTGCGGGCGACCGTCTCCACGTTGCGGTAGTTGACGAAGATGCCCTGGGCGGTCTCCGGCCGCAGGTAGTGCAGACCCTCGTCGCTCTCCACCGGGCCGAGGTAGGTCTTCATCAGGCCGTTGAACATCCGCGGCTCGGTGAAGGTGCCCTTGTTGCCGCAGTTGGGGCAGTTCAGCTCGGCCAACGAGGTCGGCGGTCGGCCGTGCTTGGCCTCGTACGCCTCCTCAAGATGGTCGGCGCGGAACCGCTTGTGGCAGGACTGGCACTCGGTCAGCGGGTCGACGAACGCCTCCAGGTGCCCGGAGGCGGCCCACACGTCCCGGGCGAGGATCACCGCGGAGTCCAGACCCACCACGTCGTCGCGCTGCTGGACCATGGTCTTCCACCACTGCCGGCGGACGTTCTCCTTGAGTTCCACGCCGAGCGGACCGTAGTCCCACGCCGACCGGGTGCCCCCGTAGATCTCGCTGGAGGGGAAGACGAAGCCCCGGCGCTTGGCGAGGCTGACGACGGCGTCGATACGGTCGGCTGGCATTTTTCCTCCTACGCCGACTGGCGGTCGGCGGGGACGTCACGGTCGGCGGGGACGGTTCGGGACCACGGTACGACCGGTCCGGTCCCGAACCCAGCACATTACCTGCGGCCGGTCAGTTGACTCCGCAGACCTCCATGCCACCGGTCTGCGGATCCTGTGCGAGCACGACCTGCTGGCGTTCCTGGCCGCCGCCGCGGTAGGTCACCTCCACCGGCACGGTGAGGGTGGTGGTGTCCACCTCGCCGACCCGGTAGGAGGAGATCTGCGGCTCGGCGGCGGAGCGGCGTTCGAACTCCTGCCGGGACTCGCGCCGCCGGGCGTCCTCGCAGAGCTGGTCGTACGCCTGGCCGTACTCGCCGTCCGCGAGGGCCCGGTAGTAGTCGCCGGAGACCGTGCGTCCCTGCTCCTCGATCGCCTGCACCCCGCTGACCAGCAGGCCGACGACCGCCGTGCCGCCACCACCGCAGCAGAGCAGCAGGGCCAGCGCTCCCGCACCGAGACCGAGCCAGAGCCGGGACCGACCGCCCTCGGTCGGTGGTGCCGCGAACGGCGGTGCCACCCCGGGCCCGGGCGGCGGCACCGGAGCGCCCCGCTCCGGACCGGACGGCACCTGACCCGACGGCGGGCCGGACGGCACCGGACCGTCGGCCGGCGGGGTGGGCAGCACCTGGTCGGGCGGCTGTTGGCCGGCGGGCAGCGGCGCGTCGGTGCCGGGCGGCGTGGTCGGGCCGGTGGGCGGCGATCCGGCGGGGTCGACGGCGGACCGTGCACCGGCGCCGTCGGTGGGCGGCGCACCGGAGGCGGCCGGCGTGCCGCTTTCGTCCGCCGCCTGAGGTCCCTGCTGGCCGGGCGGCGATGGGTCTGGTGGTGGGGCTGCCGGTCCGGGAGCGGTCATAGGAGCCAGCGTAGTGCCCGGCGACTCAGCGGTAAGGACCCGCAGCCCGGTCGCTGGCCACCGCGACCACGTCCCCGCCCGGCGCGGCGGTCGCCAACGGCTCGTACGCGGACGGCTCGTCGACACTCTCGGCGAGCAGCGGCACCGCCGTGATCTTCACGTCGAAACCGCCGAGGGCGCGGCGGTAGGTGCCCACCGACTCCCACTCGGTGACCAGGCACCAGTGCCGCGGGTCGTCCAACGCCCGGACCAGCTGTCCGCGCTGGTAGCCGGGCCGGGCGGCGAGCGCGGCGAGGGCCGCGTGGGCCCGGGCGGTGAACGCCTCCGCGACGTCTTCGTCGACCACGAACCGGTTGGTCACGAGCACCGGCTTCTCCTCCTCGTAGAGTCTGTGGAATGCAGCGTACGCAGCCTGGCATCGCCGGCCGACTGGCCCGGACCAACCCGACGACGGTGTTCCTGGTCACCCTCATCCTCGCGTTGGTCGCGTTCTTCACTCCGGGCGTGATCGGCGGGCTGTTGACGCTGCTGCTGGCCGGCGCGCTGGCCGCCGTGCTGGTGACCACCTGGACGGTGCAGACGCCGCAGACCCGGGCGATCCGGCTGATCATGCTGACCCTGCTGGTCACCGCCGGTCTGGTGAAGCTGCTCTGACATGCAATCATGCGTTTTTGACAATCATTGTCGTTGTCGCGGACAGTCGATGACATGACCTTCCGCTCCGCCCCGCGCGCCCTGGTCACCGCCACGGCCGCCCTGCTCGCCCTGACCGGCGTCACCGCCTGTTCGAATGACGACAACCCGGCCGGCGCCGACCCGCAGCGGGTCGACGTGGTGGCCGGTTTCTACCCGTTGCAGTTCCTCGCCGAGCGGATCGGCGGCGACGCCGTGGCCGTGACCAACCTGGCCCGCCCCGGCGCCGAGCCGCACGACCTGGAGCTGAACCCGGGGCAGGTCGGCCAGATCAGCGAGGCGGAACTTGTCGTCTTCCTGCACGGCTTTCAACCTGCCGTGGACGAGGCGGTCGAGCAGCAGGCCGGTGACCGCGCCTTCGACGTGGCGACCGTGGAGCCCCTGCTGGACGCCACCGCCGGTGGCCACGACCACGACCACGAAGGCGAGGAGGACGAGGCGCACGCCGAGGAGGAGGAGCACGCCGAGGAGGCGGCCGACGGTGCCAAGGACCCGCACGTCTGGCTCGACCCGACCCGGCTGGCCACCATCGGCGACAAGCTCGCCGAGCGGCTCGGCACGGCCGACCCGGACCGGGCCGACGAGTACACCCAGCGGGCCGCCACCCTGCGTACCGAGTTGGAGCAGCTGGACACCGAGTTCACCGAGGGGCTGAAGACCTGCCAGCGGCGGGAGATCGTGGTCAGCCACACCGCGTTCGGCTACCTGGCGCAGAAGTACCAGCTGGAGCAGGTCGGCATCAGCGGACTCACCCCGGAGGACGAGCCGTCCCCGCAGCGACTGGCGGCGGTGGCCGAGGAGGCCCGGGAGCACCAGGCCACCACGATCTTCTTCGAGACGCTGGCCAGCCCGAAGGTGGCCGAGACCATCGCCCGTGAGGTCGGCGCTCAGACCGCGGTGCTGGATCCGATCGAGGGCCTGTCAGCCGAGGGCGACGGGGACTACCTTTCGGTGATGCGTACCAACCTGCAGACCCTGAGGACGGCGTTGAGCTGCTCGTGACACCTGACGTCATCACCGTCACGCACGGGGTGGTCGGCTACGACGGCCGCCCCGTGCTTCGTGACGTTTCGCTGACCGTGACCGCCGGTGAGGTGGTCGCGGTCCTCGGTGCCAACGGCTCCGGCAAGTCCACCCTGATTCGCGCCATTCTCGGGTTGGTCCCGCTGAGCTCCGGCACCGTGACCCTGTTCGGCCGACCGGTCCGCCGGTTCCGACAGTGGCACCGCGTCGGGTACGTCCCCCAGCGCCTCGGCGCCGGCAGTGGCGTACCGGCCACCGTCGCCGAGGTGGTCGCTGCCGGGCGGCTGGCCCGTCGGGGAGTCCTGCGCCCGCCTGGGCGCGCCGACCGGGAGGCCGTCGCCGAGGCGCTGCGCGCCGTCGGCCTGACCGACCGGGCGAAGGACCCGGTCAGCACCCTCTCCGGCGGGCAGCAGCAGCGCACGCTCATCGCCCGGGCCCTGGCCGGGCAGCCCGAGCTGCTGATCCTCGACGAGCCGACGGCCGGCGTGGACGCGGCGAGCCAGGAGGCGTTCGCCTGCGCGTTGCGCGACTTCACCGTCGGCGGGGGCACCGTCCTGCTCGTCGCCCACGAACTGGGTCCGCTGCGCCCGGTGATCGGCCGGGCGATCGTCGTACACCAGGGGTTGGTGGCGCACGACGGCGCCGTGCCGGAGCCGGCCGGGCACCACGCGGCACCGGACCACGACCACGTGCATCCGCACGGCCCCGAGGAGCCCGCCGGGCTGTGGAGCGCACGATGAGCCTGTTTCAGTACGAGTACATGCAGCTTGCGCTGGTCAGCGCTCTGATCATCGGGCTGACCGCGCCCGCGCTCGGCATCTACCTGGTGCAGCGGCGGCTGGCGCTGATCGGGGACGGCATCGGGCACGTCGCACTGACCGGGGTCGGTGCCGGCCTGCTCTTCCAGACCTCCCCCGTGATCATGGCCGTGATCGCGGCCACCGTCGGCGCGGTCGTCATCGAGCTGATCCGGGAACGCGGCCGTACCTCCGGCGACCTGGCCCTCGCGCTGCTCTTCTACGGCGGCATCGCCGGCGGGGTGGTGCTGGTCGGGCTCTCCGACAGCACCAGCTCCAATCTCAACGCGTACCTGTTCGGCGCGTTGAGCACCGCTTCCCGGGCGGATGTCGCCACCATCGCGGTGCTGGGCACGGCCGTGCTGATCGCGATGATCGGGCTGCGGCCGGCGCTGTTCGCCGTCTGTCACGACGAGGAGTACGCCCGGGTCTCCGGCCTGCCGGTGCGCGCGCTCAACCTGCTGCTCGCGGTCACCACGGCGATCACGGTGACGATCGCCATGCGGGCGGTCGGCGTACTGCTGATCAGCGCGCTGATGGTCGTCCCGGTGGCCACCGCACAGCAGGTCACCCGGGGGTTCCGCAGCACGATGGCGGCGGCGATGGCGTTGGGCCTGTTCGCCGGCGGCGCGGGCATCTGGATGGCGGCGGTCGCCGACACCGCGCCCGGCGCCTCGGTGGTGGTCCTCGCGATCGCCTCGTTCGTGGTGGTCACCCTGCTGGCCGCCGGTTGGCGCCGGCTCCGGGCCCGACCCCAACCCGCGCCGGCCCCGGAGCCGCACGAGGTGGTGCTCGGCGGGTCCTGATCACGAGCTGCCCGCCGGTATTGGTTACCGTTGCAGGGTGACCAGCGGATCCGGCTATGACGCGTACGAGGGTGCCAGCGAGTTGCTGCGCGCCCTCTCGGCACCGATCCGGCTGGCCATCGTCAGCGAGCTGGCCGGTGGTGAGCGCTGCGTGCACGAGCTGGTGGACAAGCTCGGCGTGGCCCAGCCGCTGGTCTCCCAACACCTGAGGGTGCTCCGTGGGGCGGGCGTGGTCCGGGGCTCCCGGCGGGGGCGGGAGATCGCGTACACCCTGGTCGACGAGCACGTCGCGCACATCGTGGCCGACGCGGTCAGCCACGCCGGGGAGGGATCATGAACGAGCGAATCATCAGGCTCAGTGCGAACGTGCCTCATGACGGCACGCAGCGGAGCGGAGTGGCGTCATGAGCGACAGTGGTACGGCCGTTCGCAACACCCGTCAGCGTTCGGCGGTGAGCGCGCTGCTCGCCGAGACGGAGGGGTTCCACAGCGCCCAGGAACTGCACGCGATGCTGCGAGATCGTGGCGAACGGGTCGGGCTGACCACGGTCTACCGGACGTTGCAGGGGCTGGCTGACGCGGGCGAGATCGACGTGATGCGCCCACCGGGCGGCGAGCACCTGTACCGCCGGTGCAGCGAGGGGCACCACCACCATCTGGTCTGCCGGGCCTGCGGCCGTACGGTCGAGGTGGCCGGCCCGACGGTGGAGACCTGGGCCGACCGGGTCGCCGCCCAGCACGGCTTCACCGACGTCAGCCACACCCTGGAGATCTTCGGCACCTGCCCGACCTGCGCCCGCTGACCGATCGGCCGCCGGTCTTCCATGTCGCGTCACTGCGGGTGCCGCCCGGATCGGCGGGCTGGCGATCAGAAGTGTGTGATCGGCGGGAGCTGACGGGCGACTGTCGGGGTGCCGGGTGACGGGGTCCGTGGCAGGCTGTCCGGCGTGAAGATCTACGCTGATCGTTTCCCGACCGCGCTGCGACAGCTGCTCACCGATCTGCTCGTCGTCGCCTGGGTGTACGCGACGATCCGGGGCGCGCTGTGGCTGCACGACCTGGTGCAGAAACTGGCCGTACCCGGGCAGAAGCTGGAAGGGGCGGGCGGCGGCCTTGCCGACAACCTCGCCGAGGCCGGCGGCAAGGTCGGCCGGGTGCCGTTGGTCGGCGATGAGCTGACCGCACCCTTCGAGCGGGCGGCCGACGCCGCTCGCTCGCTGGCCGAGGCCGGCCGCGACCAGCAGGAACTGGTCGACCAGTTGGCGCTGGCACTGGCCGTCGGGCTGCTGATCGTGCCGCTCGGCCTGGTGGTGTTCGGCTGGCTACCGCTACGGGTGCGCTGGATGCGCCGGGCCGGCTCGGCGGCGACGCTGGCCGCCGCACCCGCCGGCCGGGATCTGCTGGCCCTGCGCGCCCTGGCCGGCCAGCCGCTGCGCAAGCTCACCCGGATCGCCCCCGACGTCGCCGAGGCATGGCGTCGTGGCGACGACGCGACGGTCAACGCCCTGGCCGCCCTCGAACTCCGCCGCCTAGGCCTCCGCGACCCCCAAGCCCCCTGACC
>NZ_JAGPXQ010000067.1:0-20746 GCF_018070435.1 Micromonospora sp. C51
AAAACCTTGGGGGGGGGGGGGGGGCGTGGGGGGGCGGGGGGGGGTGTGGGTGAAGGGGCTGAGGGGAAGAGCAGCTCGGAGGAACCGTGGCCGGTACGCGTGGTCAGTCAGAAGATCGGTGCCTGGGTTGCCCGGCTCGGGTGGGTGTGGGTCGACGGGCAGGTGGCGCAGATCAGCCGGCGACCCGGCGCCAGCACCGTGTTCCTGACGCTGCGTGACCCGTCCGCCGACCTGAGTCTCACGGTCACCACCAACCGCGACGTGCTCGACCTCGGCGCGCCGGAACTGCGCGAGGGCGCCCGGGTGGTGCTGCACGCCAAGCCCGAGTTCTACGCCGCCCGGGGCACGCTCAGCCTGCGTGCCGACGAGATCCGGCAGGTCGGCCTCGGTGAGCTGCTCGCCCGGCTGGAAAAGCTCAAGAAGCTGCTGGCCGCCGAAGGGCTGTTCGACCGGGCGCGGAAGCGTCGCCCTCCGTTCCTGCCCCAGCGGATCGGTCTGATCACCGGTCGGGCCAGCGCAGCCGAGCGGGACGTCCTGACCAACGCCCGCCGACGTTGGCCGGCGGTGGAGTTCCGGACGGTGAACGTGGCTGTGCAGGGCCCGGCAGCCGTCCCGCAGATCGTGGACGCGCTCAAGGTGCTGGATGCGGACCCGAGCATCGACGTGATCATCCTGGCCCGGGGCGGGGGCGGCATCGAGGATCTGCTTCCGTTCTCCGACGAGGCGCTGTGCCGGGCCGTCTTCGCCTGTCGTACGCCGGTGGTCAGCGCAATCGGCCACGAGACGGACGCGCCGCTGGTCGACTACGTGGCCGACGTCCGGGCGTCGACCCCCACCGACGCGGCCAAACGGGTGGTACCCGACCTGGCCGAGGAGGTACGCCTGATCAAGCAGGCCCGGTACCGGCTGCACCGGGCCGTGCACAATCTCGTCGACCGGGAGTCCCACCGCATCGACGCGTTACGTTCGCGACCGGTGCTGGCCCGGCCCCAGGTGATGCTTGAGCAACGGGCCGCGGACGTGGTCGCCCTGCGCCAGCGCGCCGGCCGCTGTCTGGGCCACCGCCTCGCCGCCGCTGGCGAGGACCTCCGGCACACCCTGGCCCGGCTGCGCGCTCTCTCCCCGGCCGCCACCCTGGACCGCGGGTACGCCATCGTGCAACGCGCCGACGGCCATGTCGTTCGCGCGGCCACCGAGGTGGCTCCGGGCGACCCGCTGCGGGTACGCCTCGCCGACGGCGAACTGTCCGCCACGGTCGACACCTGACGCGCGCAGGACCGCTCCGGCGCATGATGGCACTCGATCCCGGGCCGCATGCGGACCGGGAGGCCACTCGGTCCCGGATCCGGTGGCCGGGCTGCGTGGCCGGCCAGAGCATGGCCTCGACGCCCGGCGTGCCGAACGGTGGTGCGGTCGACGGCGGCGTCGGACGGTTGTGCTGAGATGGGTGCGATGACTGACGAGAAGACCAACGGGTCGGACGAACGGCTCAGCTACGAACAGGCCCGCGCCGAGCTCGCGTCGGTGGTGGAGCGGCTGGAGGCCGGCGGCACGTCGCTGGAGGAGTCGTTGGCGCTGTGGGAGCGCGGCGAGGCGCTGGCGGTCATCTGCCAGCGATGGCTCGACGGTGCCCGCGCCCGTATCGACGCCGTCCGACCTGATCCGGCCACCTGACCAGGCAGAAAGATGCCGCTCCGGCCGGGACGGGCGGAACGGCCGGCGTGCGGGTGAGCGGCACGCCAGCACGGCGCGGCGGGAGCCGGTGGGCTCCCGCCGCGGTGCGTACGGGTCATGACGGGCGAGGCGTACGGTCCGTCCGCGCCGCCGCGCCCCGCGCTCAGTCGAACAGGTTGTACAGCTCCGGCGGTGCCTCGACGACCTGGTCGGCCGAGGGCTTGGTCGCCTCGGTCGCGTTGCCGTAGTCGGAGTAGGTCACCCTGATCTCCTGCCCGGCGGGCCGGCTGCCCTCGGGCAGTTGAATGACCATCTCGGTGAGTCGCCCCTGGGCGTCGGTCTTCGCGGTGAAGGGCACCGCCTTCGCCTCCGGGCCGAGCGCGGTGATCACGCTCGGGTCGAGGGATCCGGCGTCGGCCGCCTTCGACAGGTCGAGGGTGCCGGCGTACGCCCCGTCGCCGGTACGGCGGACCTCGGTGACGGCCTGAGTCAACGCCTCACTGCCGGCGGGGTCGACCTTGTCGAAGTCGAAGCCAAGGCTGCGGTTGCCCTGAATCCGGCTCTGATCGAGGTGGTGGTACTTGCCGAGGTTGAGTCGGTCCGCCCCGGGCACGCTGGTGGCCGCCTGGCCCTTAAGGTCCAGCTTCACCCAGCTGTCCGGTTTGGCATGGATGAGGTCGAGGCTGATCGCCAGGTCATCGGTCGACTCGCCGAGGCGTACCTGGATCTCGGCGCTCTGGCTCGGCTGGTGCACCTGGCCCTCCGCCACCGAGCCGGCACCGGTCATGCTGAACCTGAAGTTGCCGTTGCGGATCTCCCGGGTCGAGTCCATCAGCGCCTGCTTCGCGTCGGTGTCGACCTCGGGTGCGGCACCGGTGGCGCTGGCGGTGGCGGACGGTGTGGCACTCGGCCCGGCGTCACCGGTGGTGGTGCAGGCGGCGACTCCGGGCGTGAAGAAAGCGACGGCCACGAGGCCGGCGCTCAGTCGTCGAACGGTCATCGGTGTCTCCCAGCAGGGTCATCCGGTGCTTCTCGCGCCGGAGGCTCCCCTTCTCTGTTCCCTGCCGGCCGCTCCCGCAATCACCCGAAACCGACCAGATCCCCCGGGACCCTCGCCGCCGATCCGACCGGCCGTCCGGCTCGGGCCACCCGCAGCCCGGTGAAACGGCCCGCCGGAACGCGAACGGGGGCGGGCTCAGCCCACCCCCGCAGCAGTGCCGCTCGGCCTACTTGAACATCTCGTAGGTCTGCTCGCTCGCCTCGATGACCTGGTCCGCCGGCGGCTTCTGCACGGCGGTCGCCGCACCGTAGTCGGCGTAGGTGACCTTGATGTCCTGGGCCTTGGTCTCGCCCGCCGCCGGGACGGACATGACCAGCTCGCTCAGCCGGCCCTCGGCGTCCAGCTTCGCGGTGAACGGGATCGCCTTGGCCTGGTCACCAAGCGCCTTGAGCATGTCCTCGTCGGCGGCCACCGAGTCCTTCACCGAGGTGAGGTCGAAGGTGCCGCTGTAGGTGCCCTCGCCGGTCTTCTGCACCTCGGCGAGACCCTCGAACATGCCGGCGGCGTCGGCCGGGTCGGTGCCCTCCTTGAAGATGTCGAGGTTCTTCGCGTCCTTGGCCTTGGCGGCGTCGAGGTGCTGGTACTTGTCCTTGATCGCCTCCATCCCCGGGACGCCGGCGAAGAGGTCACCCAGGTCAACCTTCACCCAGGTGTCCGGCTGGATCTGGATCAGGTCGAAATCCATGGTGAAGTCTTCGTCACCCATGGTCATCGTCATCTGAGCGCTGTTGCTGGGCTTGTGGAACGTGCCCTTGCCGGTCATCGAGTCAGCCGCGATGGTGAAGGTGAAGTTGCCGTCGGCCAGCCCCTTGGTGGAGGCGACCAGCGCCGCCTTCGGGTCGGCCGGGATGCCCGACTCGGTCGAGGAGCCCGCGGCAGGCGAGTCGCTGCTGGAGTTGTTGCAGGCAGCGAGCCCGGGAACGAGCAGCGTGGCGGCGATGAGGCCCACGCTCCACCGTCGAATGTTCACAGATCGTCTCTCTTCAAGCAGGAAACCCGACCGACAGCAGCCGGTCAGGCATCGAACCCGGGGAGCGTAACGGATCGCACCGACATGCAGGGGGCACCCGACGCCGACGCCCCGCCCGCGCCGTCGGCCGGCACACACCGGCGTCGCCGGTACCCCGACCGGATCGAGGGCGTTCAGTCCACGGCGGTGGCGAGCGCCCGCAGTTCGTTGTCCCGGGCGTCGCCGACCACGATCACCGTGCGCTCCGGCTGGAGCAGCACCAACGCCTGCTCGTTGCCGCGTGCCGTGTACCGCTGCCAGGTGCCGGACCCGAGATCGGTCCGCCCCTGTGGCCGCCCCGCGTCGGTCAGCTCGGCCGGCAGCAGCCGGTCCGGCGGCACGTTGCTCTGCACCAGTTGCAGGCCCCGCCCCTCCGGGGTGACATATCCCACCCGGAGGATCGCCCCGTCCTCGGCCGTGCGGTAGGTCGCGCGTACGGCCCGCCACCCGTCACCCAGCTCGGCCGGTTCGCTCACCGGAAACGCGCCGGCCGATTTCGCCTGTTCGAAGGCGGGTGCCGGATCGACCGTGTTCGGCTCGTCCCCGCCGAGGAAGCCCCGGTAGAAGGCGAGTAGCAGGGCGATCGGGATCAGCAGCACCAGCAGCGAGATGGCCATGTCCCGGGGCGACCGCTCGGACCTTGCGGCGGCGGCGGGCGGCGGCACGGGCTCGTCGGCGGGTGCGCGGTCATCAGGCTGTGCAGGTTCCACCCCGCCATTCTCTCAGCAGCCCGACCGGCGGTATCCGCGCCATCACCGCCCCGCCCCGGCTGCGCGTCCGCCATCGTGTGAGGATCAGGAACGAAGCCGGCAGTGCCGGCCCGCCCCGCACCGCCGCGAGGAGGAGCCGCTTTTCATGACCACCATCAGGACGCGAATTCCACAGAATCTCGACCGCAACCTCGCCCTCGATCTGGTCAGGGTCACCGAGGCGGCGGCGATGGCCGCCGGCCGGTGGGTCGGCCGGGGCGACAAGGAGGGCGGCGACGGCGCCGCCGTCGACGCGATGCGCAAGTTGATCAACTCGATCCCGATGAAGGGGATCGTGGTGATCGGCGAGGGCGAGAAGGACAACGCCCCGATGCTGTTCAACGGCGAGGAGGTCGGCGACGGCGACGGCCCCGAGGTGGACGTCGCGGTGGACCCGATCGACGGCACCACCCTGATGAGCAAGGGGATGCCGAACGCGCTCGCGGTGCTGGCGGTGGCCGAACGGGGCGCGATGTTCGACCCGAGCGCGGTCTTCTACATGGAGAAGCTCGCCGTCGGCCCCGCGTACGCCGACGTGGTGGACATCGAGGCCGGCACGGTCGAAAATCTGCGCCGCATCGCCAAGGCCAAGGGCACCAGCGTCTCCGAGGTCACGGTCTGTGTCCTCGACCGTTCCCGGCACGACGGCCTGGTCGACGAGATCCGCCGCGCCGGGGCCGGCATCCGCTTCATCTCCGACGGCGACATCGCCGGTGCGATCGCCGCCGCACGCGGCGAGTCGGACGTCGACGTGCTGATGGGCATCGGCGGCACCCCGGAGGGCATCACCGCCGCCTGCGCCCTGAAGTGCATGGGCGGGATGATGCAGGCCAAGCTCTGGCCACGGGACGACGCCGAGCGTGAGAAGGCGGTCGCGGCCGGCCACGACCTGGACCGGGTGCTCACCACCGACGATCTGGTCACCGGCGACAACTGCTTCTTCGTGGCGACCGGCATCACCTCCGGAGACCTGCTGCGCGGTGTGCGGTACCGGGCCGGCGGTGCGTACACCCAGTCGATCGTGATGCGTTCCAAGAGCGGCACCATTCGCGTTATCGACTCGTACCACCGGTTGGAGAAGCTGGCGCTGTACTCGGCGGTGGACTTCGACGGCCGGCCGCTGGACGAACAGGCTTGAGTGCCCCGACGGCGACCCGGCCGGCGGTGTCGGCGGGTCGCCGGTTCGGCGCGGTGGCGCTGGCCACCCTGGCCGGGGTCGCGGTGGCGACGCAGTCGCGGATCAACGGTGAGTTGGGCGTACGCCTCGGCGACGGGGTGACCGCCGCGGTCATCTCGTTCGGTTCGGGCCTGCTACTGCTGTTGGTGCTGGTCCCGGCCACGGCTGCCGGGCGACGCGGGTTGACGACACTGCGTACCGCCCTCGGTCGGGGCACGCTTCGGCCGTGGCAGTGCCTCGGCGGTGCGTGCGGCGCATTCCTGGTGTTCACCCAGGGCGCCACCGTCGGCACGCTGGGAGTAGCGGTGTTCACGGTGGCGGTCGTGGCCGGCCAGTCCGCCAACAGCCTGCTCGTCGACCGGGCGGGGATCGGCCCGAGCGGCCGGCAACCGGTGACCGGCGCCCGGCTGGCCGGTGCGGCGCTGACCGTGGTCGCGGTGCTGCTGGCGGTCAGCGACCGGTTCCGCGAGCCGGCGACTCTCGGGCTGGCCGTGCTGCCGCTGCTCGCCGGGGTGGCAGTGGCCTGGCAGCAGGCGGTGAACGGATGGGTCCGGGTGGTCAGCGAGAGCACGCTGACCGCCACCCTCGTCAACTTCGCCGCCGGTACGGCGGTGCTGCTGGTCGCGTTCGTCGTCAGCCTCGCGCTGCGGGGTCTGCCTCCGGGCGGGCTGCCCGCCGATCCCTGGCTCTACCTCGGTGGGCCGATCGGCGTCACGTTCATCGCGGTGGCCGCTGCCGTGGTCCGCCTCACCGGTGTGCTGCTGCTCGGCCTGGCCACCGTCGCCGGTCAGGTGGTCGGTGCGGTGCTGCTGGACTTGCTGATGCCCTCCGCCGCCTCGCATCCCGACCCGACCACCCTGCTCGGCGCCGTGCTGACCCTGATCGCCGTGGCGGTCGCCGCGCTCGGCGGACGGGTCAGGGCATGGTCATCGGCGACTCGGAACGGTACGGCCCGTCGAGGTCGGACCGACGACGACGGAAGATGATCGCCGCCACGATGCCGCCGAGCAGCCCGAACAGGTGCCCCTGCCAGGAGATCCGTTCGTCGGTGGGCAGCACCCCGACCAGTTGGCCCCCGTAGAGAAGCCCGACCAGGAGGAACACGGCGAAGTTCCACCAGCTCCGCTCGAAGATGCCCCGGGTGAGCAGGATGCCGAGGTACCCGAAGATCACCCCGCTGGCACCGACCACGATCGTGCTGGACGAGCCGGTGAACCACACGCCGAGCCCGCTGACCAGGACGATCACCAGGGTGGACCAGAGGAAGCGCCGGGCACCCGCCGCCAGCACGAACGTGCCGAGGAGGATCAACGGGATGCTGTTGCTGTAGAGGTGGTCGAAGCCGTGGTGCAGGAACGGTGAGAAGAAGATGCCGTCCAGCCCGTCGATGCGCTGCGGGATGATCCCGGCGGCAGCGTCGAAACCGGCACCGAGCCAGACGTCGAGGCCCTCGATCAGGAAGAGCACCGGAACCACCGCGCACATGGCGACGAACGCCCGGCCGATGGACGCGTAGAAGGCCACGGTGCCGAAGCGGTGGGCATCGCCGTTCCCGGGGAGCAGGGTCACCCGTCAACAGCTATCAGTAAACGCCGACAGCCGCCACTTTTCCCGACAGGAGACACACGGCGGCGGGGTGCGGTGGCCCGCCCCGCCGCCGTGACTCAGCTCAGTAGTAACCCTTGGCCTGCGAGTGGTTCCAGGCTGCGCAGGGCGTGCTGTAGCGGCCCTTGATGTAACCGAGCCCCCACTTGATCTGGGTGACCGGGTTGGTCTCCCAGTCGTCGCCGACCGAGGACATCTTGTTCCCCGGGTACGCCTGCGGGATGCCGTACGCCCCGGAGGAGCTGTTGCGGGCCTTGTGGTTCCAGCCGCTCTCCTTGTTCCAGAGCTTGTCCAGACAGGGGAACTGGTCGATCTTGAAACCCGCATCGATCATGAGCGCGCAGCCGACCTTCCGGTTGCCGCTGTATTCCTCGCAGGACTCGGGGATCGGGCCGTCGTACGGCTTCGCGGCGCGGGCCGCAGCCTCCTTGGCAGCCTTCTCCGCAGCCTTCCTGCGTGCCTCCTCCTCGGCCTTACGCGCCTTCTCGGCGGCGGCCTTGGCCTGCTTCCGCACCTCGCTGGCCTGCTGTCGAGCGGTGCGGACCTGACGGGAGACCGTCTCTTTCTGCCGGTATTCGACGTTGACGTCGATCTCGCTGACGCTGCCGGCCACCTGAGCGCCGGGGCCTGAGCGCTGGGACTGGCGGTCCTCACTGAGGTAGAAACCGCCGGCCACGCCCACCGAGAGCAGCGCGACGGCTGCGGTGCGGGCGGCGAACCGGCTCCACGGCCGACTCACGAAGTGATCCCTTCGTCGGGTTCAGGGACGCGGCGTGCCGCGACCGCACAGCGGTCGTAGCGCGCCACGGGCGCCCGCGGCCGGCGTGCCGGCCACCGTGGACGCACCGCGTCGCCTCCCGGCGTCGCCCGCTCCGGTGCCGGAGTGATGAACGATCACCAGCGATGCGTCGGGTGCGTGGGCGCCCGTGGGAAACCATCGCGCACAGTGAGGCCGATGGGAAACCACCAACCTCAATTGTGACGTGCGTCACGCAAAAAATCGACGTGATACACCCAAAACGGTCGTCAGGTTGGGACATCCTCCAACAGGTCCGTCACCATCGCGGCGATCGGCGACCGCTCCGAGCGGCTGAGCGTCACGTGCGCGAAAAGCTGATGGCCCTTCAACGCCTCGATCACCGCCGTGACACCGTCGTGCCGTCCGACCCGCAGATTGTCCCGCTGAGCGACGTCGTGGGTGAGTACCACCCGGGAGCCCTGGCCGATCCGGGAGAGCACGGTCAGCAGCACGCCGCGCTCCAACGACTGTGCCTCGTCGACGATGACGAAGGCATCGTGCAGGCTGCGGCCCCGGATGTGGGTCAGCGGCAGCACCTCCAGCAGACCGCGCGAGGTGACCTCCTCCAGCACGTTCTCGTGCACCACCGCGCCGAGGGTGTCGAAGACCGCCTGCGCCCAGGGCGACATCTTCTCCGACTCCGAACCGGGTAGATAGCCCAGCTCCTGCCCGCCGACGGCGTACAGCGGGCGGAAGACGATCACCTTCTTGTGCCGGCGACGCTCCATCACCGCCTCCAGCCCCGCGCACAGCGCCAGGGCGGACTTTCCGGTGCCGGCCCGACCACCGAGCGAGACGATGCCGATCGACTCGTCAAGCAGGAGATCCAGCGCGACCCGCTGCTCGGCCGAGCGCCCGTGCACGCCGAACGCCTCCCGGTCGCCCCGGACCAGCCGCACGGTCTTGTCCGGCAGCACCCGGCCGAGCGCGGAGCCACGGGACGAGTGCAGCACCAGTCCGGTGTGGCAGGGCAGGCCGGCCGCCGCGTCCACGTCGATGACCTCTCCCGCGTAGAGCCGGGCGATCTCGTCCTCGGCGAGATCCAGCTCGGCCATCCCGGTCCAGGTCGGGTCGCTGGCCTGGCCGTGCCGGTACTCGTCGGCGCGCAGCCCCACGGAGGCGGCCTTCACCCGCAACGGCATGTCCTTGCTGACCAGGGTCACCTCCCGCCCTTCCGCGGCGAGGTTCAGCGCGACGGAGAGGATCCGAGCGTCGTTGGACTCGTTGCGGAAGCCCGGCGGCAGCACCCCGTCATCGGTGTGGTTCAGCTCCACGCGCAGCGTGCCGCCGACATCGTTGGCGGGCACCGGCCGGTCGAGCCGACCGTGGCGCACCCGTAGCTCGTCCAGCATGCGCAGCGACTGGCGGGCGAACCAGCCCAGTTCCGGGTGCTGCCGCTTGCCCTCCAGCTCGGAGATCACCACCAGCGGAAGCACCACCTCGTGCTCGGCGAAGCGGTGGAACGCCGCCGGGTCGCTGAGCAGTACCGAGGTGTCCAGAACGAAGGACTGGCCCGCTGGTCGAGGCTCCCTGGGGTCGGCCGAACCGGCGGCCGCCGTACGGCGGCTCCGGGTGCTGCGGCGGGTCGTGGTAGTCGCGGCCGGGCCCTGGTCGGCACCGGCGGTCGTACGGCGAGTCGTCACAGGCCTGCTCCGGCGGATGGGCACCCGGCCACCCGCGGTCCGCCTCCTCCGGATGCCCGGCTGACACGGGGTCGGATGCGGGCCCCGTGCGCGAGGTCGCAGGCCGGGCGGGCCGGCTGGCTCGGGACAACCCCGCGCCATGCCTAGACGCTAGCTCCCCGCACCCGTCCCGGCTAGTGCGGTGTCCAGGAACGTTGGCGATGTCGCGGCGAGGTCCAGGCGGCGATCCGGCGCGGCCCAGTGAACGTTGCTGGCCACCGCGCTAGGTCGTTCGAACGGCCGCTGGCAGGGCGCACGGTGGTCAGGTAGCCGCGAGGGCCCACGGGACATGAACCGGCCGGGATGCATGCCCCCTGCGCGCATCCCGGCCGGTGGGACCACCGCCACCGGTCTGACGTGGCCCCGGCGGCGCCACCCGCGAGGGGGTGCGCGCCGCGCCTGTGGACGGGCCTGGAGCCCGTCGACCGGTTCAGCCGGTCCGTCGAACGAGGGTGCCGGTCGGGTGCCGCCCGGTGACCGAGGCGGCCGGCTCCGCGAAGGACGACCCGGTGTACGTGGTGCCCGGGCGTCCCGTGGCAGCCTTCTCGATCTCCCCCGGTGGACCCTCGGCGCGTAGAGCTGGAGGGGGTGCGCACGCGCCACGTGGCGGCAGCGGGTTCACCGTTGCCGAGACTCGAGCGGGAGACGACGAGGGTGACGTGACGGCGAGAGCGGAGGCGATGGCCGCCTGCGCCTCCCGACGACGTCGGTTCCATGCCCCACGGTCGCCGTCGAAGTAGCCCTGCCGGTAGCCGAAGCGGTAACCGATCCGGTAACTGAGCTGCCCGTGCAGCCGCCCTGCGGCGTAGCTCGTGGCGGCGAGTACGAGCACCAGAAAGATCGCCAGGAACGGGCTCATCCGGCGGCTCCGGTGCGCCGCGCGGCCGTCATCGTTCCTCCGGTTCGACAATGGTGGGGTCGGCGACCAGCAGCCGGTCGAGGTCGTCGGTGCCGATCTCCTCCACCAGTTCCACGCTGATCCGGCAGCCGTCCATGACCACCTCGGCCATGGAGGAGCGGCGGATCTCGCCGCCGGCGTCGTAGACCCGGACACTCAGTTCCGGGCAGCCGAGATGGGTCCGCCAAGCGTTCCACTCGGCCCGGTCGCCGACGCTGAGCGACAGGTAGCGGCAGCCGCGGGCGAGGTAGAGGCGCCACGGCGCGCTCAGCCCGGCGGCGACCCCCTCGGCCACCAGGCTGAACGCCTGAGCACGGGTTGCGAGTTCGGTCACCGCGTCCACCTCGCACCGGGCGCGTGACGCAGGTGAGCACTGATCGTCTCATGCACGTGACACACCGTAGGTTGTCCCATGAACGTGACAGTATCAGCTTTTCGTTCGTTTGCCTCCACACCTACGTACATCTATCCTGCCCAGGTGACACCCCTCAGAAAGAGTGCCGGACCCCCTTCCGGCCGCACGTCAAAGACGTCACGCAAGCGTGACAGACGCGTGGCAGGCACCGTCACCCAGGCTCAACGGTCGTACGGTCACGAGGTGACCGAGACGGCCAACGCGCGGAAGATCGCCTTCGCCACCTTCGTCCGGCGCGCCCTCGACGAGGCCCGCGCGACCCGGGCGTGGAGCGGCACCGAGGTCTCCCGGCGTACCGGCGTCTCCCGGCAGACCATCAACCGATGGGTACGGGGCGACTGGGCCAGCGACCCGGAAGCCGAGCGGGTGGTGGCCTTCTGCGAGGGCCTCGGGCTGGACCCGGCGGTGGCCTTCGCGGCGCTGGGCTGGGACCGGACCGCCTCCCGCCGAACCGCACCGGCGCCACCACCGATGGACCCCGACGTCGAGGCACTGCTGCGCCGGCTGGTCGACCCCGACGTCTCGGACGCGGAGAAGTTCCACATCCGAGAAACCATTCGTTACCTCGCATATCGCCCGACGTTGCCGCTCGATGTCCGAAAACGAGGCGACGCCGCCAGCTAGTTCCTCAGATGGCGAAAGAACGGCAGGTCAGCCTCATTCGTTTCGCTACGGGGCGGGATCGGGCGCGCTAGCGTCCGTGTTTGTACTGCTTGGGCTCGTCGTCGGCGGGGGGACGGGACAAGGCCGAACCCAGCCCTGCGGGACAGAAAGGGGTCTCTCCATGACCCTGAAATGGTTGGCTGTCGTGGTCGCGACGGTCTCGGTGACGCTGTGCATCACCGGCAACGCGGTGACCCTGACCCTCAACGGCGGGCAGCTTCCGCTGCTCGTCAACCTCTTCGCGCTCGCCACCGCGGGCACCGCGATCGTCCTGGCCGTCGTCGCCGAACTGCACGACCGGCTCAACGACCGGCTCACCGCACTCACCGAGTTCCTGGTGGAGCGGCTGCGGGAGATCGAGGCGAACACCGGCGACCGGAACTCCGGCTTCGTGGAGGGCTACCTGCTGAGCCACGGTCAGGAGGCGGCGGTGGTGCCGTTCGGACGCCGGGGACGTGGAGCCGCCGAACGCTGAATCGCGCTGAATCACACCTGTCGCCCACACCGGATTCACGTCAGGATTGACCGGTCGAACCCGGGGTACGCTGTCGCGCGTGCCGCCGTTGAATCTGGGCAACCAGCAGCCGAAGACCCCGCTGAACGCCGACCAGGCCTGGCGGGCAACCGCCGACCGGGCGGCCGAGACCGTCCTCTTCTTCGACTTCGACGGCACCCTCGCGCCGGTCGCCGACGATCCGACACAGGTACAGCCCGCGCCGAAGGTGCTGGCCGCCATCGAGACAATGGCCCCGATCGTGCGGCGCATCGCGATCGTCTCGGCCCGGCCGGTGGAATTCCTGCGCGAACACTTCGGCGGGCTCACCGGGGTCGACCTGTACGGCCTCTACGGCCTGGAACACAGCCATTCCGGCGGCGCCACGGTCACCGAGCCGGCCGCGCTGCCGTGGGTGCCCACCATGGCCGAACTCGCCGAACGTGGCCGCGCCGAACTGCCACCCGGCACCCTGGTGGAGTACAAGCGGCTGTCGGTGGCCCTGCACTGGCGCACCGCGCCGCAACTCGCCGCCACCGTCGAGCAGTGGGGCCGGGATCAGGCCGAGCACCTCGGCCTGCGGGTGCAGGTCGGGCGGATGGTCCTGGAGATCAAGCCGCCGGTCGACCGGGACAAGGGCATGGTGATCGACGAACTGGTGCAGGGGGTACGCGGGGCCTGGTACTTCGGCGACGACGTCTCCGACATCAAGGCCTTCGCCGCGCTCCGGGCCCGGGCCGCCGCCGACCCGGATTTCCTCGGTGTCTGCGTCGCCGTCGCCAACCCGGAGACCGGCGACGAGGTCGCCGAGGCCGCCGACCTCACCATCGACTCCCCCGCCGCCCTGGGCGACTTCCTCACCGAGGCCACCCACCGCCTCAGCTGAGCGACGACTTGCGTCCCGCGCCGCTTCAGACCCCGTAGCGGCGCTGACGGGTGGCGTACGAGCGCAGGGCACGGAGGAAGTCGACGCGGCGGAAATCGGGCCAGTTCAACTCGCAGAAGTAGAACTCCGAGTGCGCCGACTGCCAGAGCATGAAGCCGGAGAGGCGCTGCTCGCCACTGGTCCGGATGATCAGATCCGGATCCGGCAGGCCCCGGGTGTACAGGTGCTCGGAGATGTCGTCGACGTCGAGCGACCCGGCGAGTTCCTCAAGCGTGCCGCCGTTCGCCGCGTGCTCCAACAGCAGGGAGCGCACCGCGTCGGCGATCTCCCGCCGCCCGCCGTACCCGACAGCGATGTTGACCTGGGCGCTGCCGGCGCGTTCCCGGGTCCGCTCCTCGGCGGCCTTGAGCGCCGTCGCCAGGCGCGTCGGCAGCACGTCGAGCGCGCCGACCATCCGCAGCCGCCAGGGATTGCCCTCCTCGGCCAGCTCGGTGGTGAGGTCCTCGATGATCTGGAGCAGCGGATCCAGCTCCGCCGCCGGCCGCGAGAGATTGTCGGTGGAGAGCAGCCAGAGGGTCACGTGCCCGACGCCTGCGGCGTCACACCAACGCAGCAGTTCCTTTATCCGCTCGGCACCCATCCGGTGCCCGTCGTTCGGATCGACGAAGCCCATCTCCCGGGCCCATCTGCGGTTGCCGTCACACATCACGCCCACGTGGCGAGGCACCGGCCGACCCGCGAGCTTGGCCGTGAGCCGCCGCTCGTAAACGGAGTAGAGAAGTTTCCGCAGACTCATCACCTAGCAGGGTAGCGAGCCGCCGTACGGATCAGTGTGCCGGTGGCCGATGCCGCACCGACAGGCCGAGGGCGATCAGGCCGAGCGTCCGCCCGTCCAGCAGCCCATCGCCCAGTCCCAGCTCGGTCACCCTGCCGAAAACGCGTCCGTCACGACCGGCCGCCCGCACCGCCGCGTCCACCACCCACCGACGCCGGGCCAGCCAGGCCGCCGCCGAGCTGTGCCGCAGGTGCGTGCCGAGCCGGCGGCGCAGCGCGGTCGCGTACCGCCGCGCGGCGTGCTCCGGTGCCCCGACCGCGGCGTACCCGGCCAGCGCGCCGGAGCGCAACGCGTAGAAGATCCCCTCGCCGGTGAGCGGGTTTATCAGCGAGAACGCGTCACCGGCGAGCATCACCCGGCCCCGCCCCGGCACCGGCCGGAAGGTGGACAGTGGCAGGTGATGGGCGCGCAGCGAGCTGACCGCCGCCGGATCCGTGCCCGGCAGCAGCGCGGCCAGCCGGTCGAGCAGGTGCGCGCGGGTCAGCGACTCGCCCCGCAGCACCTCCCCGTACCCGACGTTCGCGCGTCCGTCACCGATCGGGAACGACCAGGCGTACGCCGGCCAACGGGCCGCCGAGGTGACGATGAGCTGCGCGGGTGGGCCGGGCGGCGCGGGCGCGTACCCCCGGATGGCCAACGCCAGGTGACGGTCCGGATTGCCCGGCTCACCCAGCGCCCGACGCACGATGGACCCGGCGCCGTCGGCACCCACCACCACCCCGGCGGAGATCTCCCCGTCCAACACCACCCGGTCGGCACGCACCTCGACCCGGCGCACCGCCCGCCGGCCCAGCGGCACGCCGTCCCGGACCGCCGCCGCCACCAGCCGCGCGTCGAACACCTGCCGCGGCACGGTGTACGCGGGCCTGGGCAACGCCCGCGCCACGGCACCGCCGTCCGGCGCCACCAGCCGCAGCGCCGGCACCGGCGCAAAATCGGCGACCGCGTCACGCACCCCCAGTTCGGCGAGTACGTCCAACGCGTGCGCGGCGATCCCGTCACCGCAGGCCTTGTCCCGGGGAAACTCGGCCCGGTCCAACAGCAACACCTCGGCACCCGCCTGACGGGCCGCCAACGCGGCAGCCGCCCCCGCCGGCCCCGCCCCGACCACCACCACGTCGAACTCGTCGCGCACAGCCCCTCCTCCCGCTCGACCCCACCACCGACACCCCCACACCGCCCGTGGTGAACGACCTCCCCGTTCCGCCCCCACACCGCCGTGATGAGCGGCCTCCCCGTCCCGCCCCCACACCGCCATGATCAGCGGCCTCCCCGTCCCGCCCTCAGCCCTGGCCGGGACGGCAGGGCGCAGCGGCCCCACGCACCCGGCCCTGGCTCACATCCGGCTATTCCGACCTGACCACCCTTCGACCCCAGCCCGCTCGAACCGGCCACCTCCCACGTAGCCGTCTCCCCAGCCGTCTCGCACCGGCCACGCCTGCTCTGCTTCACCCACCGCACTGCGATCGTCCCGGATCCGGTGCGCCAGGTGAAGCAGAGCAAGCCCCCTGGCCGCGCCCGGCGGCACTTGCCCCTCAAGATCCGGGCAAGTTCCCTGTTGTTGATGCCTCTGGCTCGGCTGATGCAGCAAGAACACTGAAGTTGCTCGGATCTTGGGCGGGGGCGGGGGCGGGGCCCCCGCCCCCGCCAACCGTCGGCCGCGGAGGAGGACCGCCGTGCAGAACAGCACCAGATAGCTGGTCGCGATGCCAGCTCCCAGCCAGAGCAGCACGGCGGGCACGGCGAGCAGTTGGCCGTCGAGGATCGCGGCGGTGGCGACCAGGGCCGGCACCAGCATCAGCGGGCTGTAGGTGAAGGCCGCTACCCGGGCGGTCAGCAGCCAGGCGCTCGCCTCCGGGCGGCGCGGTGGGGTTTCCCGCCAGGAGATGCCGGAGCGGTCGATCACCAGCCGGGAGCGGTGCACCAGGTGTTCGGCGAGCGCCGGCGACCGGTACAACAGCCAGACCACTGTCGCACAGAGCGTGGTGAGCAGGGCGAAGCCGAGCAGGCCGGGCAACGGCGGCACGCCCTGGCGGGGCACGATCAGCCGACCGACCGCGAAGACCGTGGTGACGGCGAGGATCAGGCCGAACGGGCGGGCCACCGTTCGGCCGCGCCGCACGTGCCCGATGAGCAGCAGGAAGCCGAACGAGCGCAGCATCGCCCAGCCGGTGCGTACGGCGAGCCCGAAGCCCTGCTCCGGGGCGTACCACCAGTTGAGCACCTCGACCACGACGGTGGCCGCGGCCGTCACCGCCAACAGTGCGGTCAGCGCCCGGACGGCGGACGGCCGCCGGACCTCGGTCTCGGCGGCCGTCCTCATGGGATCCGATGATGCCCGGATCCGTCGTCGATCACACCCTTTGCTGCGGCTGTTCCGCATCGAGTCGAGCCCGCAGGGCGTCCAGCTCGGCCCAGAGGACACCGGGCAGCTTGTCGCCGAACTTCTCGAACCACTCGGTGACCAGCGGCAGCTCGTTGCGCCACTCGTCCGGGTCCACCTTCAGCGCGATCCGGACGTCCTCCGGCGTCATGTCCAGCCCCTCGACGTCCAGGGAGTCCAGGGTCGGCACCATGCCGATCGGAGTCTCCACGGCGTCCGCCCGGCCCTCGATCCGCTCGACGATCCACTTGAGCACCCGCGAGTTCTCGCCGAAGCCCGGCCAGAGGAAACCGCCCTCCGGGTCCTTACGGAACCAGTTGACGTAGTAGACCTTGGGCAGCTTCGACTCGTCGCCGTCGGCGCCCTTACCCATCTCGATCCAGTGCCGGAAGTAGTCGCCACCGTGGTAACCGATGAAGGGCAGCATCGCCATCGGGTCGCGACGGACCACACCAACCGCACCGGAGGCGGCGGCCGTGGTCTCCGAGGAGAGTGTGGCGCCCATGTAGACGCCGTGCACCCAGTCGCGGGCCTCGGTGACCAGCGGCACGGTGTCGCGTCGCCGGCCACCGAACAGGATCGCGTCGATCGGTACGCCGTTGGGGTCGTAGTAGTCCTCGGCCAGAATCGGGCACTGGGTGATCGGGGTGCAGAAGCGGCTGTTCGCGTGCGAGGAGAGGTTCTCGCTCTCCGGCGTCCAGTCGTTGCCCTTCCAGTCGATCAGGTGGGCCGGCGGCTCACCCATGCCCTCCCACCAGATGTCACCGTCGTCGGTGAGGGCGACGTTTGTGAAGATGGAGTTGCCCCGGTCCAACGTACGCATGGCGTTGGCGTTGGTCTTCCAGTCAGTGCCCGGGGCGACGCCGAACAGGCCGTACTCCGGGTTGACCGCGTAGAGCCGCCCGTCCGGGCCGAACCGCATCCAGGCGATGTCGTCGCCGATCGTCTCGACCTTCCAGCCGGGGATGGTCGGCTCCAGCATGGCCAGGTTGGTCTTGCCGCAGGCCGACGGGAAGGCGCCGGCGATGTGGTAGACCTTCCCCTCCGGCGAGGTGATCTTCAGGATCAGCATGTGCTCGGCGAGCCAGCCCTCGTCGCGTCCCATCACGCTGGCGATCCGCAGCGAGTAGCACTTCTTGCCGAGCAGCGAGTTGCCGCCGTACCCGGAGCCGTAGGACCAGATCTCGCGGGTCTCCGGGAAGTGGGAGATGTACTTGGTGTCGTTGCACGGCCAGGCCACGTCCTGCTGCCCGGGGGCCAGCGGCGCGCCGATCGAGTGCAGGGCGTGCACGAAGTCGGCGTCGTCACCCATGGCCTGCAGGACGGAGACGCCCATCCGGGTCATGATCCGCATCGAGGCGACCACGTACGGGCTGTCGGTGATCTCGACGCCGAACATCGGGTTCTCGGCCTCGACCGGGCCCATGCAGAACGGGATGACGTACATCGTCCGGCCGCGCATCGAGCCGCGGTAGAGCTCCGTCATGGTCCGCTTCATCTCGGCCGGCGCCATCCAGTTGTTGGTGGGCCCGGCGTCCGCTTCGTCCACGGAGCAGATGAAGGTGCGCTCCTCGACCCGGGCGACGTCCGTCGGGTCGGTACGCGCGTAGAAGGAGTTGGGCTTCTTCTCGGGGTTCAGTCGGATGAGCGTGCCGGCTTCGACCAGCTCGTCGGTGAGGCGACGCCATTCCTGGTCGGACCCGTCCACCCAGACGACCTGGTCAGGGGTGGTCAGTTCAGCGACCTCACGGACCCAGGCGAGAAGTTTCGGGTGGGACGTAGGGGCCTGATCGATACCCCGAACGGTAGCCGGAGCAACCATGACACATCTCCTTGTGGTCGACGCTGACCGGTCTATGGAGTGCACGAGTCTCGGCGGCGCGATGCGCGTCGCCTTCGTGGAAACCTGGGATTGGCCTCAGCGTAAACCGAGGGACCTCTCCAGTCAGTGGGACTGGTTGTGAAGAACTGCACAAGGTGCGGTCACGCTGCGGCATCACGAGCCTTTACCCGCTTTCACGCGCAGTTTCACGCAAATCCTTCGGTGGACCTCCTGCTGACGACACCCACACCGGCGTTTTCCAACCGGGAGCACCGAAGCGATAAACAACACCCGATTGCACGGATCCGGTTACGCTCCGTTCGTGCCCGTCCGTGCCGCGGCACCGGTGCAGCCTGGTGCCCGTTGCTACCCGCTCCCGAGGCCGCCAACCGGTACGCTCGCACGGTGGCCGCCACGATGACCGGGGAGCCAGGCTCCCGGCAGACCCGTCCGGGTCTGGTTCACTCCCTGATCGACCGTTTTGGTCACCTCGTCCGGGAGATGAGCAAGTTCGCGACCGTCGGCGGGATCGCCTTCCTCATCGACTTCGCCCTGTTCAACTATCTGATCGGCCCGCAGGGCGTGGAGCAGATCACCGCCAAGACGATCGCGACGGTCATCGCCGCTACCTTCGCCTTCCTGGGCAACCGGTTCTGGACCTGGCGACACCGCAAGCGCTCCCACCCGGCCCGGGAGTACGCCCTGTTCTTCTTCTTCAACGCGGTGGGGCTGGGCATCGCGGTGGCCTGCCTCGCCATCAGCCACTACGGGCTCGGCAACATCTGGCCGTCGGTCTTCCAGACCCGACTGGCCGACAACATTGCCAGCTTCATCGTGGGCACCGGGTTCGGCACGCTGTTCCGATTCTGGTCGTACCGACGGTTCGTCTTCGTCGAAGCGGGAACGCCACCCGTCGCGGAAGCGAACCAGGACCGCCGGGCGTGACCTGCCGCCCACTCGTTCGGTCGGAGCCAGCCGACCCCGACCCACTGTCTTAAGGTGTTGCGCATGCCTCTCGTCCGTCTGCTGCCTGAGCGCTGGCAGAAGTTCATCCACGAGGCACTCAAATTCGGCCTGGTCGGTGGCATCAACACGGTCATCAATTACGCCGTGTTCAACGCACTCGCACTGACGGTTTTCGTCGACGGTCAACTGAAGGCGACAGTCGTCGCCACCATCGTCGCCACGATCACGTCGTATCTGATGAATCGGCACTGGACGTACCGTGACCGTCCGAAATCTGCCATGCAGCGGGAATACGCCCTGTTTTTCCTTTTCAACGGAGCGGGCCTGCTGATCGAACTCGGTGTGCTCGCCGCCGCCAAGTACGGGCTGGGCGTCACCGGGTTGCTTGCGCTGAACATCGCGAAGACCGGTGGCGTGGTGCTGGCTACGCTGTTCCGCTTCTGGTCGTACCGGACGTTCGTCTTCCAGCCCGCCGCGCCGGTCGAGGCCACCCAACGGTGGCACGGCCTGCCCCGCGACGAGTGGGACACGATGGCCGGAATGGACCCGGTGGCCGAACTCGCCGAGTCGGTGACGGAACTGGAGGAGGAGCAGCCACCCGCCGCCCGGCCCGGCGTGACCCCTCGTCCGCTCCAGCCAAGGCCCGCGTCGCTGCCCGAGGAGGCCCGACTGACCGCGGAGTTGGACGCCGAGCTGGAGGCCGAGTTGGCCGCCCAGTTGCAGCCCGCCCCGGCTCCCCGCCGCCCTCGCCGCCGCTGACCGGTCGCCCGCTCAAGCAGCTTGCCCGCACAAGCAGGCCGTGCCGGCTCGGGCCCGGCGGTTACGCTCCGGCGCTCTTGTCCCGCTCGCCGAGAATTTCGCGTAGTTCACCGTCGCCGAGCGAGTGCCGGTCGTGGAACGCCTCCACCAGTTCGTAGAGCTTCGTCTGGACCCGGTCGACCTTGGGCACGTCGTGCAGCACGGACTGCCCACGCTCACCGGCCGACTCGATGGTGAGGGTGCCGTAGCCCAGCACCCGCCCAGCGAACTGCTGGCTCATCGAGTGGTCGTTGACCCGGCTCAGCGGGATGTCCCGGCGCTCCCGGGAGAACACGCCGTGCTGAAGCACGACCCGCTCGTTGGTGAAAAGGTAGTGCGTGGTGCGCCAGGAGACGTACGGCCACACCGCCAGCACCATCACGGCCAGCAGGGCCAGCCCGCCGATCACCGCGAGCGTCACGGAACCGCCCCCGCCCGAGGGAAGGAACAGCACGCCGGCCACCACCGCGGCGACGGCGAGCACCAGCACCGCCACCGGCCGGAAGAGCGCCTTCCAGTGCGGGTGCAGGTGCAGCACGACGTGCTCATCCTCACTGAGCACGTCCTCGGGAAACGCCACGGAACCCTCCTCGCCGAAACGGACGCCCAGACCGTAACCCCCACTCCCACCACCCCACATCCGCCACGCGGCTCATCACTCCTGCCCCACCGCGCCGATCATGAAGTTGTTGTCACTCAGACGCGGGTGGTTTCTAGGGTTCAGTGCAACTGATCTTGGTTGTGCTGGAGGTGTTGGTGGCCAGGCCGGGTGTGGTGACGTTCGGGCATCGGCAGGTGTTGGAGCATTTGTGGGGGTCGGGGCGAACGATCT
>NZ_JAGPXQ010000068.1:0-19587 GCF_018070435.1 Micromonospora sp. C51
GGGTGGCGGTTGGTCAGTGGGTGGCGCTGGCCAGGAAGAAGAGGACGGCTACCCAGACGGCGGCGAGGGTGAAGCCCAGCGGGGCGACGTAGCGGCTCATGACAGCTCCGACGTGGCGGCTCGGCGGCCCGGGGAGGGCGGACCGCGGGAGGGGTGGATCGGGACGCGCACACGGAAGTCGTGACCGGGGTGCTTTCCGGCGGTACCCGTCGGATCGGCCGCCGCGACAGGGGTGCGGGGCGGTGGGACGGATACCGGGGGAGCGGGCCAGCTCAGGCGGAGCGGGGCTCAGCGTGGCTGGCGGTCGGCCCGGCCACGACTGGGAGGATCGCTATCTCGCACAGCGATCACCTCCTGCGGTCGGATTCCGGGGCGACGCGGGCCGCCGAGCGACCCACAAACGCGGATCATCGTACACCCGGGTTTGCGCCCGGCCCACTCGGCCGACCGGCCGACGGGAACGCGCCCGTTCATCGGTCGACGGCGGCCCGGCCGCCGCTGACCGGTGCCGTCGTCGGCCGGGGCTCGCCGCGCCGGACGAGCAGCACCAGCACGGCGGTGAGCACCGGCAGCCAACCGATCCGGGCCAGCAACCATCTCGGATCGTCCGGCGCGGTGTGCAGCCCCGACAGGGCGGTCCCGCCGTGTGCGGCGAGCACCACCACCGCGACCAGCACCGGCTGGTGCCAGAGGTAGATGCGTACCGCATGCCGGTTGATCCCGCTGGCCAGCCTGCGAGGCAGCGGCCGGGACAGCAGTCGCACCAGTGTCGGCCGGGCCAACAGGCCGAGACCTGTCTGGGTCACCGCGAGCGCCACCACGAGCAACGATGGCGGATCGAGATTGGATCGGCCCTCGCCGGGGATCCCGACCGCGCTGACCGGATAGCCGAGGGCGAGTGCGGTGGCCAGTCCGACCGCCCCGGTGGCAGCCAGCCAGCGGGCGTCACGCCGTCGGCTCAGTCGGCCGTCCGCGTGGGCCAGTCCCAGCAGGTACGGCACGGCCCAGGCTGCCAGCACCGTCACCGGTGGCAGCCAGGTGCCGGCCGGGAGCAGCCGCACGGCCAGGTCGGCGCTGGCCACCACGGCCGCCGCGGTGACCGCGCAGCGCGGCGTGCCCCAGCGGTGTACGGCGGCGCGCAGCGGGCCGGTGAGGACCACCAGGGCCAGCAGGGGGGCCAGGAACCAGAGGGGGCTGATCGCCAGGGTCAGCGCCACCGACAGGGTGCCGTCGGGGACGCCGGCGACGGCAGCGGCCAGCAGTACGGCTGACCCGGTGCCGAGCAGGGCGATCGCGGGCAGGAGCAGCCGCCGCAGCCGGTGTGTCACCCAAGCGGGACCGGAATGCCGGTCAGCCGACCGGGCGGAGGCGTGACCAGCGGCGAAGAAGAACAGCCCGACGGTCTGCAACACCCAGCTGACCGGGGCCAGGGTCGGCATCGTGGTGAGCGGGCTGGCCAGGTTCAGCGCGCCTTCCGCGTCGAGTACCAGGCCGGTGACGAGCCAATGACCGAGCACCACTCCGGCGACGGCGAATGCGCGCAGCCCGTCGACGAGGGGGTCCCGAGCCGGTCGGTGGGCGGTGCGCTGACCTCTCATCGGGTCGCTCCCGCCGCTGTGCCTGTCGCACCACACAGCACCACCTCGGCGATTGCCGAGAGGGTCGGCCCGCCGGGCAGCAGGTAACCGTCGTGGCCGGTCGAGGCGGCCGGCAGCGGCCGCGCACCGAAGGAGGCGTCGGCCGGCCGGACCCCGTGTCCCAACCCGGGCAGGCGGAGCTGGGGCACCCGCCGGATCCAGTCGTCCGGTGCCTCGGCCGCCCAGACGCGGACCGGGCCGAATTGGTCGGCGTGCTCCGCGCCGACACCCACACCGCCGAGGGTGACCACGTCGGTGACCTGCGGCGGGGCGTCCATGGCGGCCAGCCCGACGACAAGCGCGCCGTAGCTGTGCCCCACCAGCGTGATGCGGGTGGCCGGTAGCTGCCCGGCCAGTGTCCGCAGGTGGTCACCGAGCTGGTCGGCACCCCGGCGGGCGGCAACCGGGGTGGCTGCGGTGGCGATGCCGTCGGGCGGGTCGTAGCCGAGCCAGGCCAGGACGGCCACCCTGGCGTGCGGATCGGCGGCGTGCAAGGCGGCGCGCAGGTCTCGGGCCTGCTGGGCCGGGGCGCGCCGGGGCACTCCGCCCAGCCCTCGGTCGAAGTCGGCGAGCCGGGTACCGACGCCGGGCACCAGCACCACGACCCGATCGGCGCTGGCGAGGTCACCGAGGACCTCGACGGCCCGGCCGTCGCCGTGCGGGTCGAAGGCCAGGAACTGCCGCCCCTGCGCGGCCCAGCGGGCGTACGGCGCTCCGGCGGCCTGCATCGCGGCGGCAGTCGACGGGTACGCCTCGACGAAGCCGGCCGGGGCGGCGTCGGGCGGCACCGTCGGTGGCCGTACCAGCCCGGTCGCCAGCATCGCCGTGAGGCTTAGCCGGACCATTTTCCTGCCCACCATCACGTGCTCCCTCCACCTGGTCGTGGAGGGCAGGATGTGTCGGCGGTGTGGTGCCGGTCGTCAACCCGGGGAGCCGTTCGTGGCTACCACGCTGGAGCTACTCTCCGGCGGCGACCAGTCCGGTCTCGTACGCGAGCACGACGGCCTGGGCGCGGTCGCGCAATTGGAGCTTGGCCAGGATCCGGCCGACGTGGGTCTTGACGGTCTGCTCCGCGACGACCAGTTCGGCGGCGATCTCGGTGTTGGAGCGCCCCTGGGCGATCAGCCGCAGCACCTCGGTCTCGCGTGGGGTGAGCGCGGCGAGGACTGTGGGTCGGGGCCGCTGCCGGTGTGGCCGGGCCGCGAATTCGGCGATCAGGCGGCGGGTGACCGTCGGGGCGAGCAGCGCGTCACCGCTGGCGACGACGCGTACCGCGTGGATCAGGTCGGCGGCGGGGGCGTCCTTGAGCAGGAAGCCGCTGGCTCCGGCGCGCAGCGCCTCGTAGACGTAGTCGTCCAGGTCGAAGGTGGTGAGGATGAGCACACGTGGCCTGTCGCTCGGCCGGTCGCCGAGGAGTTTGCGGGTCGCGGCGAGGCCGTCGAGCACCGGCATCCGCACGTCCATCAGCACCACGTCGGGGTCGAGTCGGCGGGCCTGCGCGACCGCCTGAGCGCCGTCGGCGGCGTCGCCGACCACCAGCAGGTCCGGCTGGGCGGCCAGCAGGGCGCCGAAGCCCTGCCGAACCATCGCCTGGTCGTCGGCGATCAGCACCCGGATCGTCATGTTGGGTCCTTCGGCTCGTCGGATGGCGGCGGGCCGGCCGGCAGCAGCGCGTCGATCGCGTAGCCGCCGTCGGCGGTGGGACAGGCGGTGAAGCTGCCGCCGAGGGCGAGGACCCGCTCGCGCATGCCGGTCAGCCCCTGTCCGCCACCGCGTGCGTCCGGGCTGGCCGGGGTCCCGCTGGCGGCGTTCTGGATGCGTACCGTCAGGGCGCCGGGGCGATCGCGGACCGTGACGCGCACCTCTGCGCCGGCCGCGTGGCGGGCCGCGTTGGCCAGCCCTTCCTGAACGATCCGGTAGGCGGCCAGCCCGACCGGTGCTGGCGGCTCGGCGGCGATGCCGCTGTCCAGTTCCACTGTCATGCCGGCCCGCCGTGCGGCGGCCACCAGGGCGGGTAGTTCAGCAAGCGTCGGCTGCGGGGCGGTCCGAATGCCCTCCGACTCGCTGCGCAGCACGTGCAGCAGCCGCCGCATGTCGGTAAGCGCCGCCCGGGCGGCCTCGGCGATGGAGCTGAATTCGGCCCGGGCCGGTTCGGGCACGGCGAGTCGGTACGGCGCGCTTTCGGCCTGCACCGCGATCAGTGACATGTGGTGCGCGACCACGTCGTGCAGCTCCCGCGCGATGCGGGTGCGCTCCTCCAGCACCGCCCGCCTCGCCTTCTCCAACTCGCTCACCTCGGCCTGCTCGGCCAGCGCCCGTCGGGTGAGCAGGTTGTGCCGCAGCAGGTCGCCGACGATGAGCAGCACCACGAACAGCAGGGTGACGCCCACCTGATTGCCCGGCGGCACGAATATCCAGACCGGCAGCAGGCTGAACAGTCCCGTCCAGGCGAGCACGGCCCGGTCGACCCGTGCCGCCACGGTGATCAGCACGACGACGATGACCAGGACCTGCGTCGGGTTCCACGGCCAGAACTCGTAGGTGGCGGGTCCGAGCACCACGGCGTCGTCCGTCGTGCGCCGGTTGAAGGTGCCGAAGAGCTGCCCGATGAACATGATCCGCCAGGCCAGCAGTGGTCGGGTGGGCAGCAGGGGTAGCGGCGCGACGGTGAGCAGCGCGATGACCCACGCGGTGGCGATGGGCAGGCGCCGGGTTTCCAGCAGGAACTGCGCGGTGATCAGGGCCAGCCCGAGCAGCACCAGCAGCCCGATCGTGCGCAGCACGGCGGCGGTGCGGGGCCGGTGCCGCAACCGGTCCAGCGGTGGGCGCCTCGCCGGATAGTCCGGTCCCATCACGGTGCGGCGCAGCCCCGCCAGGGCGACACGGACGGTACTGCGGTCCATATCCCGGCAGGGTAGTTCGAGTGGCCGGCTCCGTCGTGCGACCAGGGAGTGATCCATCCAGTGGTACCCGGGTATGACGTGCGGCGGTTAGTGATTACTGTGCGGTAGCGCCTAGTCTCCAAGCCGCAGCGATCTTTGGGAGGGGACGCACCGTGTCGCGAACTGTGCTGGTTACCGGGGGCAACCGGGGGATCGGTCTGGCCATCGCCCAGGCCTTCGCCAAGCAGGGTGACCGGGTGGCGATCACCCACCGGGGCAGCGGGGCCCCGGACGGGCTGTTCGGCGTGCGATGTGACATCACCGACAGCGAGTCCGTCGAGGCGGCCTTCGCAGCGGTGGAAGCGGAGCTGGGGCCGGTGGAGGTGCTGGTCGCCAACGCGGGCATCACCGACGACACGCTGCTGCTGCGGATGTCGGAGGAGCAGTTCACCCGGGTGCTGAACACCAACCTGACCGGCGCGTACCGCTGCGCCAAGCGGGCCTCCGGGAAGATGCTGCGGGCCAGGTGGGGGCGCATGATCTTCGTCTCCTCGGTGGTCGGCCTGTCCGGCGGCGCCGGCCAGGTCAACTACGCGGCCAGCAAGGCCGGCCTGGTCGGGGTGGCCCGCTCGATCACCCGGGAGCTGGGTGGCCGGAACATCACCGCCAACGTGGTCGCGCCGGGCTTCATCGAGACCGACATGACCGCCGGGCTGACCGACCAGCGCAAGGCCGAGATCCTCAAGTCGATCCCGGCGGGTCGGATGGCCAATCCGGACGAGGTCGCCGCGGTGGTCACCTGGCTGGCGGGCGACAGCGCCGGGTACGTCTCCGGCGCGGTCATCCCGGTCGACGGTGGCCTGGGCATGGGTCACTGAATCCTGAGCACGGAGGAATGAGCGTAATGTCCGGACTGCTGGCCGGTAAGCGGCTGCTCGTCACCGGCGTCATCACCGACGCCTCGATCGCCTTCTCGGTGGCCAAGCTCGCCCAGGAGAACGGCGCCCAGGTCGTGCTGACCGGCTACGGCCGACTGTCACTGGTGGAGCGGATCGCCAAGCGGCTGCCCGAGCCGGCACCCGTGATCGAGCTGGACGTGACCGACCCCGAGCATCTCGCCGGGCTGGCCGACAAGGTCCACGAGCACGTCGACGGCCTCGACGGGTTGGTGCACTCGATTGGTTTCGCCCCGCAGAGCTGCCTCGGTGGCGGGTTCCTCGACGCCTCCTGGGACGACGTGGCGACGGCGCTGCACGTGTCGACGTACTCCTACAAGTCCCTGGCGGTAGCCGCGTTGCCGTTGATGTCGTCGGGCGGCTCGGTGGTCGGCCTGACCTTCGACGCCAGCCAGGCGTGGCCGGTGTACGACTGGATGGGCGTGGCCAAGGCCGGGCTGGAGTCGGCCTCCCGCTACCTCGCCCTGCACCTGGGCAAGCAGGGCATCCGCAGCAACCTGGTGGCCGCCGGTCCGCTGCGCACCATGGCCGCGAAGTCCATCCCCGGCTTCGAGCAGTTCGAGGACGCCTGGGCCGGACGTGCCCCGCTGGGCTGGGACCTCACCGACCAGGAACCGGCCGCCCGGGCCTGTCTCGCCCTGCTGTCGGACTGGTTCCCGGCGACCACCGGCGAGATCGTGCACGTCGACGGCGGGTACCACGCAGTCGGCGCCTGAGGTGTGGCCGGGGCGCTGTTAACGACCGGGACCCGGGGGCGTTGCCGGGACGCCGCAGGCCACCGGCAAGAATGGACCCATGGCGTACGACGCGGTGGTGCTGGTGTCCTTCGGTGGCCCGGAAGGGCCCGACGACGTGCTGCCGTTCCTGCAGAACGTGACCCGGGGGCGGGGCGTCCCGCCGGAGCGGCTGGCCGAGGTCGCCGAGCACTACCACCACTTCGGCGGGGTCTCCCCGATCAACCAGCAGTGCCGCGAGCTGTTGGCGGCGGTCCGCGCCGATTTCGCCGCCAACGGGATCGACCTGCCGGTGTACTGGGGCAACCGGAACTGGGATCCGATGCTCGCCGACACGGTGGCCCAGATGCGCGACGACGGCGTACGACGGGCGTTGGCCTTCGTCACCAGCGCCTTCGGCGGATACTCCTCCTGCCGGCAGTACCAGGAGGACATCACCGCCGCGCGGGCGGCGGTCGGCCCGGACGCGCCCGTGATCGAGAAGCTACGCCAGTTCTGGGATCATCCCGGCTTCGTCGAGCCGCACGTCGACGCGGTGCGCTCCGCGCTCGCCCAACTCGACCCGGCGCGGCGGGACAGCACCCGGCTCGTGTTCACCGCACACTCGGTGCCGATCTCGGCGGCCGACAGCGCCGGCCCGCACGGCGGCCGGTACACCGCCCAACTCGCCGAGACGGCGCGTCTGGTGCACGCGGCGGCGGCCCCGGACCTGCCGTACGACCTGGTCTGGCAGAGCCGGTCGGGCCCGCCCCACGTGCCGTGGCTGGAGCCGGACATCAACGACCACCTGGAGACGCTCGCCGAGCAGGGCGTGACCGGGGTGGTGGTCAGCCCGATCGGTTTCGTCTCGGACCACCTTGAGGTGGTGTGGGACCTGGACACCGAGGCGTTGGACACGGCCAAGCGGCTCGGGGTGGACTTCGTCCGCGCCGGTACCCCCGGCACCGACCCGCGCTACGTGACCATGGTGCGGGAACTGGTGCGGGAACGGATCGACCCGGACGGCGCGGAGCTGCGTCGTCGGCTGGGTGAGCTGCCGATGTGGGACACCTGTCCCACGGTCTGCTGCGTCCCACCCCGCCGTCCGTCCTGACCGCCGCGGCGAACCCGACGACACCCCTGGGGATGATCATGCAGGACCGTAAGCCCGTCGAGAGCTGGCTCAGCGACATGGACGGCGTGCTGGTGCACGAGGGCCAGCCGGTGCCGGGCGCGCCGGAGTTCGTCAAGCGGCTGCGTGCCTCCGGCAAGCCGTTCCTGGTGCTGACCAACAACTCCATCTACACCCCGCGCGACCTGCAGGCCCGGTTGGCTCGGATGGGCCTGGACGTGCCGGAGCAGGCGATCTGGTCGTCCGCCCTGGCCACCGCCCAGTTCCTGGCCGACCAGCGGCCGGGCGGCACCGCGTACGTCATCGGGGAGGCCGGGCTGACCACCGCTCTGCACGCGGTGGGCTACGTGCTCAGCGACTTCGCCCCCGACTACGTGGTGCTGGGGGAGACCCGCACCTACAGCTTCGAGGCGATCACCAAGGCGGTGCGGTTGATCAACGACGGGGCGCGGTTCATCTGCACCAACCCCGACGCCACCGGGCCCTCGGTGGAGGGTGCCCTGCCGGCCGCCGGCTCGGTGGCCGCGATGATCTCGAAAGCCACCGGAGTGGAGCCGTACTTCGTCGGCAAGCCCAATCCGATGATGATGCGGTCGGCCCTGAACACGATCAACGCACACTCGGAGAGCACCGCGATGATCGGTGACCGGATGGACACCGACATCCTCTGTGGCCTGGAAGCCGGGCTGGAGACCATCCTGGTGCTGACCGGGATCAGTTCCCGGGCGGAGGCGGAACGCTATCCGTACCGCCCCTCCCGCATCGTCAACTCGGTCGCCGACCTGATCGACGAGGTCTGAGCCGGCACCTGGTCACTGGCGTGCCGCGTCGCGGCACAGGAATTCGGTGAGCACCGGGGCGAGGACGGTCGCCGGCACACCGTGCCACTCGCCGGGCAGGCCGCGCTGCTCGGCGGCGGGCAGCAGGCCGGCCGTGGTGGCAGCCATCTCGGCCAGGTCGTCGGTGCTGCCGGCGCTGTGCAGGACCAGCGCCGGGGTGGTGACCCGGGCGAGCACCGTCGGCCCGGTGGCTTCGCTGAGCAGGCTGTCGTACGCCAGGGTGTGCGCCACCGAGACCATGGCGTTCCAGTGTGGGGTGTCGCGCATCCCGGCCAGCAGCTGCTCAGGTACGCCGATGGAGGTCAGGAAGAACGTCACCGCCTCGGCGCCGCCCAGTCGGCTCAGCTCAGCGGTGAAGGCCCGTTGGGCGGCTTCGTCGTCGTCGACGCTAAGCGGTGGCTCCAACAGGACCAGCCGCCGCACGTCGAGGCCGGCGGCGGCCGCGTGCAACGCGAGCAGACACCCCGAGGAGTACCCGTACAACGCGGCGGGCGCGTTCGCCACGGCGATCAGTGCGGCGAGGTCCTCGACCTCGCGTTCGGGGGCGTAGGGCGGTGTGTCGTCACTGTCCCCACGCCCACGACGGTCGTAGCGGTAGACAGTGAAGTCGGGCATGAGCAGGTCGGCGAGCTCACCGAGTGGGCTGTTGGCGCGGAAGTGCCCGGCGGCGTCGATGAGGATCAGCGGGGGGCCGGCACCCTCGCGTTGGTAGGCGATGCGCGTGCCGTCCCGTGAGGTGACCATCGGCATGAACTGAACCGTACAGTACAGTTACGGCGTGGGAAAGGACGTCAACCGGCGCGGGATCCTCGACGCCGCCCTGATCGAGTTCCTCGAACACGGCTATGTGGCTGCCGGGATGGACCGGATCGCCGCCCGCGCCGGTGTCTCCAAGGTGACCGTGTACGCGCACTTCACCGACAAACACGGCCTCTTCGAGGCGGTGTTCACCGGCGCGATCGCCGAGGCCGAGCGGGCCGGCTCGGCGTACGTCGAGGCCCTGGCCGACTCCGACGATCTCCCGCGGGACCTGCGGGCCTTCGCCCGTGAGCACATCGCCACGGTCACCGCCCCGCACCTGCTCCAGTTGCGTCGGATGCTGATCGGCGAGGCGGGCCGCTTTCCTGAGCTGGCCCGGGCGTGGCACCGCGCCGCGCCCGAACGTGGCCACGTCACTCTCGCCAGGGCCATCACCCGTCTCGCCGAGCGGGGCCTGCTGCGCGCGCCGGACCCACTGCTCGCGGCGCAGTACCTGAACTATCTGATCCTGTCGATCCCGTTGAACGAGGCGATGTTCGCCGTCCGCGTGTCCTTCTCCGAGGCGGAACTGCATCGCTGGGCCGACGAGGCAGTCCGGATCTTCCTCGCCGCGCACGCTCCCTGAACGGCCACCCACACCCGCGATCTTGCACTTGTGGTCGCCACAATGCGGCCTTCAACCGCTTTTGTCCCCACCAAAACTGCAAGATCGCCGGGTGCCGGGTGCCGGGTGCGGGGGTGGGGTCAGGGACGCAGGGGGGCGTTGCAGGCGGCGACGAGGGCCTGACGGCAGGCGGCGGTGAGCGGGCGCAGGGCGGCGTCGCGCTGCTGGGCCTCGTAGTTGTTGACCGCGCCGCCGGGTGCCGCGTGCCCGGCGAGGGCGAGGACCCGGTCGAGCACGGCGGCGCGGGCGAACAGTCGGCGCGAGCGCGGGTCGAACCCGGGGGGCAGGTCGGTGGTGCCGTCGGGGCGACGCAACGCCTCCAGGGCGCCGGCCAACTCCGGACGCCACTGGGCCACGTCGAGGCGGGTGAGCGCGGCGGTGGTGTCGGCCAGTGCGGCGGCCAGCTCCGCCTCCGCTTCGGCGGCGCCGGGCAGGGTGAGGCAGGCGGCGGGAGCGTCCGCCGGCAGCGGGTGCACTCGCCAGAGCACCGTCTCGAAGGTGTCGCCGGAACCGGAGGTGTGTACGCGTACCTCGGGGATCAGCCCCAGCCCGCCGGCTATCACGGCCTCGCCGGCAACCAGCGCGGCACCGGCGAAGTCGCCCGGGCCGGGTAGGCCGCGCGGGTCGCCCGGCGCCGGCAGCACCAGCCGGATCTCGTCCGGCGAGAGCTTGGCCAGGGTGGGCAGCGCCTCCCGTAGCGGTACGTCGGTCCAGGTGCCGGGCGCGTCGGCGACCAGGTGCTCCTCGGTGCCGGCGACGGCGTCGGCGACCTCGTCGAAGGGCACCAACCCGGCGCGCCACGCGCGCACCCAGGCAACGAACCGGCTCGACCGGCGCGGCGCGAGGATGGCCGCACCCGCAGCGGGGGTGGACATGCCGAAAGAGTACGTGGTGACGCCCGTCCGTGTCTCGACTGCCGCGCCGCCGCCTCCCCGTCGCGCCGATCATGCAGTTGTGGCGCGCGATTGGTTATTCTTCGCGTCTTTTGTCACGTGCCACAACTGCATGATCGCGTTCGTCTGGCCGAGGGTCGGGTGTGTCGGGGTTGGGGGCGTGGTGGCGGCGGGATTAGCGTGGCGGGATGGGGCGGCGGTACGGCGAGGACGTGTTGGCGGGGGACTGGCGGCGGCGGAAGGTGACCCCGGAGATCGACGCCGAAGCGGAACTCGTGGTCGAGGACGCCGAATCCGGCTTCTGCGGGGCGGTCGTCGGCTTCGAATCCGGCGCGGTGGTGCTGGAGGACCGGCACGGTCGGCGGCGTAACTTTCCGCTGTTGCCGGCGGCGTTCCTGCTCGACGGTCGCCCGGTCACCCTGCGCCGTCCCACCCGGCCGCCGGTGCCGGCGGCCCGGCGGCGCACCGCGTCAGGGTCGGTCGCGGTGGACGGGGTACGCGCCCGGGTCGCCCGGGCGAGCCGGATCTGGGTCGAGGGTGTGCACGACGCCGCCCTCGTTGAGCGGATCTGGGGCGACGACCTGCGCATCGAGGGTGTGGTGGTGCAACCGCTGTCCGGCATCGACGCACTCGACGCCGAGGTCCGCGACTTCGGGCCGGGCCCGGGCCGTCGGCTGGGTGTGCTGGTCGACCACCTCGTGCCCGGCTCCAAGGAGAGCCGCATCGTGGCCCGGGTCAACTCGCCGCACGTCCTGGTCACCGGTCACCCCTACGTCGACGTCTGGCAGGCGGTGAAACCGGCCGCGCTGGGCATCGCGGCGTGGCCGGTGGTGCCGCCGGGACGGCCCTGGAAGGAAGGCGTCTGCACCGCGCTCGGTGTCGCCGAACCGGCCGAACTGTGGCGGCTGATCCTGTCCCGGGTGGACAGCTTCGCTGACGTGGAGACGCCGCTGATCAACGCGATGGAGCGGCTGATCGACTTCGTGACCGAACCGGACTGAGCCGCCGGTCCCACCGGCGAGGTCGTCGACCGCTACCGTGAACGGCCTGATCCCTACCACCCCCGGGGGTACGCACGTGAGCCGGTTAGAGCAACTGCGACAGCGGTTGCGTCAGGCGTACGCGACGGGACGCGAGTCGGTGCGTGCGGCCCGCGAGCGGGAGAACGCGCGGCGCATCGAGCGGGCGGCCGAGCGGGATCGGCTGATTCCCGAACCGGTGACGCCGACGGACGACGCGGCCGTCTCCACGACCAGCCGCGACGACGCGGACGTGCCGAGGGGGCTGCGCATCGCCGCCGCCTGGTCGTGGCGGCTCCTGGTCATCGGGATCGTCGGCTGGGCGTTGCTGCGGGTCTTCGGCGCGATCCGTGTCGTCATCGTCCCGTTGCTGGTGGCGTTGCTGCTCGCCGCCCTGCTGGCGCCGGCCGTCGGCTGGCTGCTGCGCGCCCGGTTGCCGCGTACGCTGGCCACCGCCGTGGTGCTCATCGGCGGGCTGGCCGCTGTGGTCGGCACGCTGACCCTGGTGGTCAACGAGTTCATCGCGGGCCTGCCGGAGCTGAGCGCCAGCGCCGCGGCCGGCATCGGGCAGATCCAGACCTGGCTGCGCGACGGTCCGTTGAACCTCTCCGACACCCAACTCGACAGGTACATCGAGGCCGGGCAGAACTGGATCAACGAGAACTCGCAGGCGTTGACCAGCAATGCGCTCGCGACGGCAGGCACCGTGGTCGAGGTGTTCACCGGCGCGCTGCTGGTGCTGTTCGCCACGTTCTTCTTCCTCCGCGACGGCGACCGGATCTGGCGGTTCCTGGTCGGGACGTTCCCGGTCGCCGCCCGCTGGCGGGTCGACGACGCCGGCCGGGCCTCCTGGCGGACCCTGGTCGCCTACGTACGCGCCACGGTGCTGGTGGCGTTCATCGACGCCGTGGGCATCGGGATCGCCCTGGTGCTGTTCGACGTGCCGTTCGCCTTCCCACTGACAGCGCTCGTGTTCCTCGGCGCGTTCATCCCGATCGTCGGCGCGACGCTGTCCGGCGCGGTCGCGGTCCTCGTGGCGTTGGTGGACGCCGGCTGGGTCACCGCCCTGATCATCTTCGGTGCGGTGATCGTGGTGCAGCAGGTGGAGGGCAACGTCCTGCAACCGTGGATCATGGGTCGGGCGGTGGCGTTGCATCCGCTGCCCGTGGTGCTGGCGGTGACCGCCGGGGTGGTGCTGGAGGGCATCGTCGGCGCGCTCGTCGCCGTACCGCTGATCGCGGTGCTCAACACCGCCGTGCGGCGCCTGTCCCGGCAACGGCCGACGCCGCCCACGCCGACACCCACACCGACGCCACCGGTGCCGGAGGTGCCGGAGGCGGTGGTGGTCCGCTCCACCCCGGCCTGACGTACCTCGCCCGGTCGGCCGGGCGAGGTACGTCACGCCGGATCAGGGTTCGTCGTCCGGGGAACGGGTGAAGACGAAGGTGGCGATGTCCAGCGCGACCGGGCGACCTGTCTCGTCGCGCAACACCGCCAGGACCTCGCCGTTCTCGACGCCGCTGACGCCGCGCCACCGGTCGGGCCCCTCCGGGGCGTAGCGGCTGATCCGGTCGCCGCGTGACGCGCCGACCAGCTCTCCGGTGGTGTGGTCCCAGCTGACGTCGAGCGCGGTACCCATCCACCACCAGCGGCCGGTCAGCGGGGCCAGATCGGCCGGCGGTGGGGCCGCGGCCGGCTTCCACGGCCGGGTCGGCGCGGGCTCGACGTCGAGCACGTGGGTGAGGACCCGGTGGCCGAGCGGCCCGATCGCACCGGTGCGGAAGCCGTACGAGTTGGCGAAGCCGACGACGCCGGTGCGGCTGGGTCGGTGCACGGCCAGCGTGGCGACGTAACCGGGCATCGAGCCGCCGTGCCCGACGTGGACCCGGTCGCCGTCGCGGGTGAGCTGGATACCGAGGCCGTATCCGCCGCGCCAGGCGTCCAGGTCGCTGAGGATCACCGGAGCGCACATCTCGTCGAGGGTGGCGGGGCTGAGCACGGCCGGATCCGGGTCGGCGAGGAAAGCCGCCCAGCGGGCGAGATCGGTGACGGTGGACCAGAGCTGACCGGCCGGCGCCATCGCCCGGCTGTCGGTTCGTGGCTCCTCCCGTAGCGTGTCGTGCCAGGGGTGCAGCACGTAGCCCCGGGCGAACGGCTCGGTGGCCACGTAGGTGGTGCGGTGCAGTCCGAGCGGCTCCAGGATCCGCTCCTGCGCCAGTTGGGCCCAGGGCGTACCGGTGACCCGCTCCAGCGCGCCGCCGAGCAGCCCGTACGCCAGGTTGGAGTAGTGCCAGACCCGGTGCGGCGGATGCGCGACCTTCGCGGTGGTGAACCCGGTCAGCAGAGCGGTCAGGTCGACGCCCTCGCTGCGTTCCCACCACGGGCCGTCGGGTTCGCGTTGCAGACCGCCGGCGTGTCCGAGTAACTGGCGCAGGGTGACCGCGCCGGCTGCGGCAGCCTCGGGCAGGTGCCGGCGCAGCGGGTCGTCCAGTGCCAGCCGGCCGGCGTCGCGTTCCTGCATCACCAGCACGGCGGTCATCGTCTTGGTGATCGAGCCGATCCGGTACTGGAGATCGGCGTCGGGGGGCGGCTGCGTGCCGGCGGCGGCCAGATGGGCCAGCGTGCCGTCGCGGACCACGCCGATGATCAGCGATGGGATGTGGCCGGCGGACTGCGCGTCGGCCACCAGAGCGTCGACCTGCCGGGCGGTTTCGGGACGCAGGGGCACGAAGTCTCCCTCGATGTCGGTGGGGTCGCTCTAAGATCATGACAGTTCGATGACACGTGCACGGACATGTCACGATCGTTACGTGGATGCCGTGTTGTGGATCGTGCTGGGTGTGGTGCTGGCGGTCGCTGAGATCTTCACGGCGACCCTGTTCCTGATCATGTTTGCGGTCGGCGCGTTCGCCGCTGCGGGCGCCGCCGCGCTGGGTGCGCCGGTGGCCGTGCAGGCAGTGGTCTTCGCGGTCGTCTCCGCGCTGACCGTGTTCGCCGCGCGACCGGTCATCCAACGACACAAACAGACCAGCTCCGACAGCGACGACACCACCTTCGGGGTCGAGGCGATCGAGGGCTCGACCGCCCTGGTGCTTGAGCACGTGGACGCCGACCGGGGCATGGTGAAGATCGACGGCGAGGTGTGGAGCGCTCGCGCCTACGACGCCACCCAGGTTTTCGCACCCGGCGAGCGGGTGCAGGTTATCCAGGTCAAGGGAGCGGTAGCCCTGGTCTGGCGGGACGTCACCACTCCCGGTGAGCTACCCGAAGCGGAAAGGTGAACGGATGGAGTTCGTAGTTCCCGCCCTATTGATAGCAGTGGCGCTGATCGCCGTGGTCACCCTGGCCAAGTCGGTGCGGATCGTGCCGCAGCAGCGTCAGGACGTCGTCGAGCGGCTCGGCCGGTACAAGCGCACGCTGAATCCCGGCCTCAACATTCTCGTGCCGTTCATCGACGCGGTGCGTACCAAGGTCGACATGCGCGAGCAGGTGGTCAGCTTCCCGCCGCAGCCGGTGATCACCTCGGACAACCTGGTCGTGTCGATCGACACCGTCCTCTACTTCAAGGTGGTGGACTCCGTCCGGGCCACCTACGAGATCTCCAACTTCCTCCAGGCGATCGAGCAGCTGACCGTCACCACGCTGCGTAACGTGATCGGCTCGCTGGACCTGGAGCGGGCGCTTACCAGCCGGGAAGAGATCAACCGGCACCTCTCCGGCGTGCTGGACGAGACCACCGGTCGCTGGGGCATCAAGGTGACCCGGGTGGAGATCAAGGCGATCGAGCCGCCGCCGAGCATCCGCGACTCCATGGAGAAGCAGATGCGCGCCGAGCGGGACCGCCGGGCGGCGATCCTGAACGCCGAGGGGCACAAGCAGTCGCAGATCCTCTCGGCCGAGGGTGAGAAGCAGGCGGCGGTGCTGCGCGCCGACGGTGACCGGCAGGCCCGGATCCTGCAGGCCGAAGGTCAGGCGAAGGCGATCCGTACCGTTTTCGACGCCATCCACCAGGCCAACCCGAGCCAGAAGGTGCTCGCCTACCAGTACCTCCAGGCCCTGCCGCAGATCGCCAACGGCACGGCCAACAAGGTGTGGATCGTGCCGACCGAGCTGACCAGGGCCCTGGAGGGTATGGGCGGCGCACTCGGCGGTCTGGGCCAGATGGTCGGCGACGCGCCGAGCAAGGAGGCCTCCGACGATGCCAGCGCCGTCGAGCGGGAGGCCGCGGAGGCCGCGCAGGCCGCCGCCGCGGCGGCCCAGGAGATCCACAACGAGGTACGCGTAGCCGAGGCGCAGGCCACCGGCGGCAACAGCCCGCAAGGGCTGCCCGCGCCGGAGCCGGTTTCCCCGGCTGCCCTGCTCAACGACACCTCGGATCAGCGCGAGCGCGGCTGACCCGATCCGGTGCCGGCCCGAACCGCTGTGGCGGTTCGGGCCGGTTCGCGTCCTGAGCCCGGGTTCGCGCCCTGACCTGATTCGCGGTCTCCGCCGCCGCCACATGGCCCGGGATGCCGCAACTCGCGGTCTGCACGTGGCTGGTTGGCCCGGGATGCCGCGACTCGCGCTCTCCGCCTGCCTGGTGGGCGCGGGATGCCGCAACCCGGGCACCACGACGGCGGGGCACCGACCGGGTGTCTGACCGGTGGTCTGGCGCAGTGGCGGGGCCGGGTTCCGCCGGCCGGGCTCGGCCCCGACGGCAAATGCGAGAAAGGCTCATGAGGCGTCCCGGTGCCTGCCACCATCGGTCCTAGTACGGGTGGTGACCAGGCATCGGGGCGCCTCGGCGCGTCCCGGCACCACCCGCAGGTGAGCGAGGTGACGCATGGAGCCGGTGCGGCGGCTGTGGTCCACGCCGGAAGTGCCCGGAGCCCACGACCCGAAGGGACCGATGGGCACCCGGCGTACGGGTGGGGGGTTCGGCGTTCTTCCCTTCATCGACGAACCGGCACCACCCGGGCCCGCCACCAACGCCAGCTGGGCCTGGTCGCTGCGGCGGCTGGCCCGCGCTGCGGTCTGGTTGCTGCCGGCGTACGCCATCCTCTACGGCGCAGTGGCGATGGCCAGCGACGGTGGGGTGGGCAACGACCCGTATCCGGCCGACGGCCGGGCGCTGTACCTGATCGGCTGGGTTGCCGCGGTCTGGCTCGGCCTGCTGGCCCTGCTCGGGCTGACCGGGCTGCTCGCCGCCACCCGCAGCCGGCACGCCGCCGTGGCCGGCCTGCTGGTCAGCATCGCCGGTACGGTGCTCATGCTGCCCTTCGCGGGGCTGTCCGAGCAGACTCCGGTGTTTGGCACCAGCGCCCGATCGCTGGTGCTGGTGGGCGCCACCTGCTACAGCGCCGGCTGGCTGCTCACCGGGTGGGCGGTGGCCCGCTCGGGGATGTTCAGCATCGGGGACGGAACGATGCTGATCATCGCTAGCCCGCTGCTCGGCCTCGGCGGCGCGTTGATCGGGTCGTTGCAGACCTTCGGAGCGATCTTCGTGTTGATCTCCGGCATCGGCATCTGCTACCGCTCGGGCCGCCTGCTGCCCCGGGAGATCCTCCGGGACGCCACCAGCGCCAGCGTCGCCACCGCCGGTCCGCCCGCGCCGATGGGCCCCGGCGGCGCGGGCCCACTCGGAACGGCTTGAGCAGGCCGGCGACCCGCCCCTCGGGCGGCATGGCGCGGCATGTGCCTGACGGTCATCGTCCGTTTGGCCGGCGACGGCGCGGACATCCGTCGGTTCGGACCGGACCGGGGCGTCGACGCGCCAGTTGCCGACAAGGTCGACGTGCCAGGTTGCCGACAAGTCGGAACCGTTGTCTGTTCTGCGACCGGCTGCGCCGCCTGTCGGCGCTCGCCCCGAATCCGGCGATCTCCTCGACGACCAGCGCAGCAGTAGCTGGCAAATAGCGGTGAATTGCCTGACAACTGACCGATTGTGGTGGCCGGAAGGTGGCATTCGCGGCAATCCTGGGGACCATGGCCACCCCTACGCCGCTGTCGCGGCTGTTCACCGTCGTACTGGCCGGAGTACTCGCCGGCCTGGTCCTGGCGGTCGCCGCGCTGCCGGGCAACCTGTTGCTCGGTTTCGCCGCGAAGGCGGCACTCGGGAACTACGCCGCGCTGCCCGACGCGTTGCGGACCCCGGCCACCCCGCAACGGTCCTACCTCTACGCCAACGACGGCAAGACGTTGATCACCACGTTCTACGACGTCAACCGGACCGACGTGGCGCTGGCGGAGATCGCGCCGGTGATGCGCCAGGCCATCGTGGCCGCCGAGGACCGGCGGTTCTACGAGCACGGCGGGGTCGACCTGCGCGGCATGCTCCGGGCGGTGGTCAGCAACGTCGCCGAGGGCAGCGGGCAGGGCGGCTCGACGCTTACCATGCAGTACGTCCGCAACGTGCTCAAGACCGATCCGAGCCGCACGGCGGAAGAGCGGGCCGCGGCCACCGAACCGACCATCGGGCGCAAGCTCCAGGAGATCCGGTACGCCAACGCGCTGGAGCAGCGTCTCGGCAAGGACGAGATCCTCAACCGCTACCTCAACATCGCCTACTTCGGCTCCGGGGCGTACGGGGTGGCCGCCGCGAGCCAGCGCTACTTCTCCAAGGCGCCGGCCGACCTGACCCTCGCCGAGGCGGCGCTGCTCGCCGGTCTGGTGCAGTCGCCGGAGGCGTACAGCCCGATCGACGGCGACGCCGACGCGGCGTTGGAGCGCCGGGGGTACGTGCTGGACTCCATGGTCGAGACCGGCGCGATCACCGCTGCGCAGGCCGCCGACGCCCGGGCCGAGACGTTGACGCTGGACCCGAGCGAGCAGGCCAACGGTTGTGCCGCCACCGCCGGCGGGGGCGGAGAATGGGGCTTCTTCTGCGACTACCTGCGCCGCTGGTGGGTCGGTCAGCCGGAGTTCGGCGACACCGTGCAGGAGCGGGAGCAGGCGCTACGGCGCGGCGGCTACAGCGTGGTCACCACGCTGGACCCGCAGATCCAGGCCACCGCGCAGCGCCAGGCCACCGACATCTACGGGTACGACAACCCGCGTGCGGTACCGATCGCCGCCGTCGAGCCCGGCACCGGTCGCGTCCTGGCGATGGCGGTCAACCGGCACTACAGCCTCGACGGCAACCCCGACGGGCAGGTCAACTACCCGAACACCGTCAATCCGTTGATCTCCGGCGGCACCGGTGTCGCCGGCTACCAGGCGGGCTCCACCTTCAAGCTGTTCACCATGCTCGCCGCGCTGGAATCCGGACGGACCCTGTCCACCGGCTTCGACGCGCCGAGTCGGCTGCCCACCCGGTACCCGGCCGAGGGGGAGAGCAGCTGCGACGGCCGCTGGTGCCCGGCCAACTCCAACCCGGAGTGGATGGACGGCTACCGGATGATGTGGGACGGCTTCGGTCGCTCGGTGAACACCTACTTCGTCTGGCTGGCCGAGCAGGTCGGGCCGGAGAAGGTGGTCGAGATGGCCCAGCGACTGGGCATCACCTTCCGCGCCGAGTCCGACGCCGACTTCGCCGAGAACGACGCGGCCGACTGGGGCGCGTTCACCCTCGGCGTGGCCGCCACCACCCCACTCGACCTGGCCAACGCGTACGCGACGGTGGCGGCCGAGGGGACGTACTGCGCGCCGCTGCCGGTGGTGTCGGTGACCGCGCCGGACGGCCAGCGGCTGCCAATCGGCGATCCGGACTGCCGCGAGGTGCTCGACCCCGACGTGGCCCGCGCCGCAACGGACGCGGCGCGCTGCCCGGTGGGTCAGCAGTCCGCCTTCGGGCAGTGCAACGGGGGCACTGCCACCGCCGTGAACCGGATTCTCGACGGGCGCCCGGTGGCCGGCAAGACCGGCAGCTCCGACCAGGCCGCCACGGAGAGCTTCGTCGGCTTCACCCCGCAGGTCGCGGTCGCCGGTATCGCCGCCAACCCGGACGATCCGACCGACCACGTCGGTGCCGCCGTGCAGGCCCGGGTGATCGACGCGGTCGCCCGGATCATCGGCACGGCGGTCGAGGGCCAGCCGGAACAGGCGTTCACCCCGCCCAGCCGCGAACTCGTCGGCACCCCCCGCCGCCCGGTCGAACGCGATCCGCTCCCCGACCC
>NZ_JAGPXQ010000069.1:0-17989 GCF_018070435.1 Micromonospora sp. C51
CACCCAGGCCCTCATCGCCCTGGCCCGCAGACTCGTCGACGTGCTCTGGGCACTGCTGCGCGACAACCGCGAATTCCACGACTCACCCCCGCTCACCGCGAGGGCTTGACACGATCATTGAGATTCCCCTCGACGGTCGGCTGTCGTTTCTCGTCCCGTTCAAGAGGTAACCCCGTGGTGCCGGGGGAAACGCCCGACCCCCTCAGTTGATGGTGGCCAGCAGGTCGCGGCAGGCTCGCTCGCAGGCGCGACACGCGTCGGCGCAGAGCCGGCAGTGCTCATGCTTCTCGGCGTGAGCGGCGCACTCGTCCCCGCACGACACGCAGGCCGTGACGCACGCCTCCAGCATGGCGCGGCTGATGTTGGCGTCGTAGCCGGTGTGGCGGGAGAGCACCCGGGCGGTGGCCGCGCAGATGTCGGCACAGTCCAGGTTCGTCCGGACGCACTTGGTCAATTCGGCGACCATGTCCTCGCTGAGGCAGGCGTCCGCGCACGCGGTGCAGGCCTGCGCGCAGTCATTGAGGGCATCGATCGTGGCCGCCAGCTTCGTCCGGTCCAGGTTGATCGACTTCGGGTACGTCTCCAGCATGGGCATCGTGGTGCTCGGCATCGGGCACTCCTCTCTGTCGGTTCCTGGTGGTGCTCGGATGAGCCGATCGCCGTGTCGACTGCCGTTTCGTCAACTTTCCCCGCTCGGCCGGCGCAAACCCTCGACGGGGTGAGCCAACTCCCGCGCCCGCCGGCGGTCGACGCCCCAATCTCGATGCGCGTCGAGTGACATCGTCTGCACTTCTCACCGGGCCGTCCGTACATCGAGCCGGGCGACCACTGCCGCGTGCGGCACGGTGAGTCCGGCGAGTACCGCGAAGACCAGCTGTAACGGGGCTTCCTGGAACGGACCTGCGGCCGCCGGGCTGAAGGTCGGCGATGCGTCGACACATACCAGGACGAGCAGGCCGGCGAAGGCGGCGATGGTGGGCAAGGTCGCCTGCCGGGTGAACCGGCGGATCGGACCGCCCAGTCGACCGGCCGCCAGGTGGTGGCGGTTGCCCGGGTCGGCGCGCAACAACCGGGCGACATGCCGGGCGGAGTGCCACATCGCGAAGTACCCGCCGAACGCCAGCGGCGGCGGCACCACCGCGAAGGCTGCGACGAGGACCCCGAGTGCCGCCACATCCCCACCCCGGCGGGCGGCCAGGTCGCGGAGTCCGGTCACCAGGGCCGCCAGGAGTACGACGGACAAGGCGATCAGCCGTCCGGTCGGCGCGAACGCGGCTGAGGCGCCCGGGGCAACCGCGTCCAGCAGCGGGTCGACCGTACCGGGCCACAGCGCGATCGGCAGCACCACCGGCGGCCCGCCGTACGCCAGGACGGCGAGCACGGGACGGACCGGTGGCCGCCCGTCCCGCTCGGCGTGGTACGCCACGTCACCGGTGCCGAAGTGCAGCACCGCGAGGATCAGGAATCCGGTCACGGCGGGGACGGGCGCCCAGAGGAACAGCGCAACCGTGGCGGTGGCCGTGACGAGGTACGCGAGCAGCAGCCCGACGGTGCGCCGCAGCGGCCGTGCCTTGGCGGAGATCCAGGCCGGTACCAGGTGATCGACGGCGCCGTGCGGAAGGCCGATCAGCAGGCCCACGAGCAGCGGGAGGGTTCCCGCCCAGGCCGCCACCCCCGGTACCAGCAGGGCCAGGCAGGTGAGCCCAGCCAGTGCAATCGGGCCCGAACGGCCGACCCGGCGCAGCAGCCAGTCGCCAGGCGGAGGGTGAACCGGCCGGACGACCTGACGGGAGGCTGGCGTCACGAAACGTTGAGCAGGCCGCGGTCGGACAGACGCCGCAGCAGAGCCAGGTCGACCGCGCTCCACACGACCTTGGACAGGATCGGCAGGATCACGAACAGGGCTGTGTCGGTAGTGTCCCCGAACAGCCCGAACCCGGACGGCCCCAGAATCCAGATCAGCGGGTAGCCGACCCAGAGCACGCTGAGCAGGAGCGCCACCTGCGTGAAGACCCTCGACATGGGGGCCGGTTGACGGGCTGCGGTGGCCCGCAGCGGCCCCCAGATCAGCCCGAAGACCACCAACAGGGCCACCACCCCGAGGAGATAGAGGCCGTATCGCCAGGTCGGGCTCTCCATGAGATCAGCCAGGAAACCGCTTGTGATCATGATGATGTCGGCGGCGACGAGCGCGCGTACCAGTCCCCAGCGCTTGTGCGGCAACGCGTGCATCGCGGTGAGCGAGAGGGCGATCAGCAGCAGCGGAGTGCTGACCACCCAGTCGGCGTACCTGGCCCAGAACGTCGTCTGATCGGCGACGTCGATTCGACCGCCGCCCACCGCCATGACCACGTACCAGAATCCCGACCAGAGCGGAATAGCCGTGGCGACGGCGTACTCCACCGGCGGGATGCCCCTGGGGTTGGCCCGCCAGTAGCGGAAGAGCACGACGCCGACCGCCATGGCGGCGACGTAGAACCACAGCCAGAACTCCACGGCAACTCCCTAGCCAATCCCGGCTCGCTGGATTGAGGGACCGCTCCCCAGATGTCAGCTTAGGATGGGTATAGACGTTTTTGGGTTACAAGGGGAAATAGCCCCGATCGCGGAGACGGGGCACCACGTTCCGCCATCGGAGACGATCCCGGGCCGGAAGGGCGGGCCAGCGGCATGAACTTCGAAAACGAGTTCGGCTACAACGTCATCCAGTACACGCTGGTCTCGCACGTGCTGACCCTCGGCTACGCCGTCATGGCGGCCGGGCTCGTCTACTTCCTGCTGACCATGTCCGGTATCGCTCCGCGGTACCGCCTCGCCTCGGTGCTCTCAGCAGTGGTCATGATCTCCGCGTTCTTCGAACTCTGGGTGCTGTCACAGCGCTGGTCCGAGGCGTTCGCTTGGAACGGCAGCGCGTTCGTCAACACCGACACCCTCTTCTCAAACGGCTACCGGTACATGAACTGGTCCATCGACGTGCCGGTGCTGCTGATCCAGTTGCTGGTGGTGCTCGGTGTCACCGGCCGGCGCTTCCACCGCACGTGGGCGCTGTTCGTCGCCGCCGGCCTGGCGATGATCTACACGGGCTATGCGGGGCAGTTCTACGAGGTGGACAGGTCCTTGCCGTTCTGGATCTGGGGTCTGGTCAGCACCGTCTTCTTCCTGTTCCTGCTCGCTCTGGTGGCCCGCCTCATCTTCGGCAACCTGGGCCGGCTGCCCCGCGCCGCCCGCGGGCCGGCCCGGTCCGTGTGGTGGCTGATCCTCGTCTCCTGGATGCTCTATCCGGGGGCATATCTCATGCCGGCGATGTGGGAATCCGCCGACGGGGTGGTGGCCCGGCAGATCACCTACACACTGGCCGACATCACCTCGAAGGTGATCTACGGAGTGCTGATCGGGGTGATCGCCCGGAAGGTCAGCGCCGCCGAGAACTGCCAGGCCGCTATCGAGGAGGACGTGGCCCAGCCGCGCGGTGGCCTGACCTCCGCCACGGCCAGCTGAGGGCTTCGCCGGTCGCGGCGCACGTACGAGGCCCGAGCCGGACGTGGGTCAGGCAAATACGCAATGCCGGATGCAGAGCCTTACCGGGCAGGCTTCTGTCGTCAGAAGCACGGCGTCCCCTTGATGAAAGGGATGATGCCTGACGACGGGTAGCGGGCGAATCTGCCATGGATTCCTCCGCTGTAGGTGATGTCCCCGACGCCCCAGACCTGCACCCGGTACTTGCGTTGCGGGTTCTTCTTGTAGTGGAAGGTCAGGCTGCCGCTGGTCGGGCCGCCCGTGGGATATGCCAACGTCCGGTGCATGACGGTGTAGTTCTCGGTGCAGTCGATGACGAGGTACCAGAAGATGCCGGACAGCAACCGCTTGTCGTTGTTCATGCGCCAGTAGCCGTCGACCTGGATGTAGTCGCCGGTGCGGGTGCCGCGGACACCGGCGGTGACGTCGAACCGCTGGATGGGGTCGAACTTCCCCAAACTGGCGAAGATCCAGCTGCTGGTGATCTCGGCGGTCCGGGTGGTGCCGTCGGCCCACTGGGGCAACGCGGTGACGATGTTCGTCGACGCGCTCTCCCCAGCGGCGTTGATCGCCGTGACCTTGAAGTTGTAGTAGTGGCCGTTGCCGAGGTATCCGACGGTCATCGACCTCTTGCTCAGCGGGTACGGCAGCTTCTCCCACCAGCCGTTGAGCGTGGCGTCGCGCACGTAGACGTTGTAGTACACGTGCGGGGTCGGGCTGGCCGACCAGCTCAGCTTGACCGAACTGTCCCCGGCGACCGCGCGCAGGTTGGACGGCGGTTTCGGGAACGGCGGCATCGGCCGGGCGGTGTCGGTGTTCGACGGCGAACTGGTCCCGGCCAGGTTCGTCGACCGCACCCGGAACTCGTACGTGGTGCCGTTGTTCAGGTACTTCACGGTGAACGAGCAGCAGGTGCTCACCGGGTACGGCAGGCGGATCCACGAGCCGCCGACCTTGCGGTACTCGATCCAGTAGTAGACGTTGGCCGTGGAACTCCGCGTCCAGGTCAACTTCACCGCGCCGTTGCCCGCGTTGCTCGCGTTGAGGTTCGACGGCGGTTGTGGGAACGGCGGCAGCGGTCGGGCCGAGTCGGTGTTGGACGGGCTGCTGTTGCCGGCCACGTTTGTCGCCCGCACGCGGAACTCGTACGTGGTGCCGTTGTTCAGCAGGTTCACGGCGAACGAGCAGCAGGTGTCGACCGGATACGGCAGGCGTTTCCACGAGCCGCCGGACTTGCGGTACTCGATCAGGTAGTACACCCGGGGGGTGGGGCTGGCCGACCAGGTGAGGGAGACCTTGCCGTTTCCGGCGGTGGCCCGCAGGCTGGTCGGCGGCTTCGGGAAGACCGGCATCGGCGTCGCACCGGCCACGTTGGAAGGATCACTCTCGCCTGCGGCACTGGTGGCGGCGACTCGGTACTCGTACCGCTCTGCGTTGGTCAGGTACTCGGCGGTGAACGTGCAGCAGCCGTCGACCGGGTACGGCATCTTCCGCCAGGACTGGTTGCGAGAGGCGTTGCGGTGGTAGACGACGTACATGACGCCAGCGGTCGGACTGGCCGTCCAGTTGAGCCGGACGAAGCTGTCCCCGGCTGTCGCCTTGAGGTTGCTCGGTGGTTGGGGGGCGATGCCGATGGCGGTGGCCCGGGAGGTCGCCGAGGCAGGCCCTTCCCCCGCCACGTTTGTGGCGCTCACCTTGAACTCGTAGACATGGGTGTTGACCAGGTACTGCCAGGTTGCCTCGGTCAGCTCCGTCGGGTACGGCGACTTGCGGAAGGTGGTCTCGCCCGCGGTCACGTCCCGCCAGTACACCCAGTAGAGGACGTTCGGGCCGGGCGCGTCCCAGGTCAGCCGGATCTGCAGACTGCCGGACGGCACGGTCCGTAGGTTCGTCGGTGCCGTCGGCCGCGCCACCGTGCTCCGGGCCTGCACCGGCGCCGACGCCGCGCCCTCGCCGGAAAGGTTCTCGGCGGTCACCTTGAACTCGTAAGTGTGCAGGTGGGTGAGGTATTCCCAGGTGGCGGTGGTCTTGTCGGTGGGGACCTCGGATCGTTTGAAGGTGGTCTCCCCTGCGGTGACGTCCCGCCAGTAGATTCGGTAGTAGAGGTTCGGGCTGGGCGCGTCCCAGGTCAGGGTGATGTCGCCGGTGGACAGCGGCCGGAGGGTCAGGTTCGTCGGCTGGCCGGGCAGCGGCGGCATGGGTTTGGCCCGGGCCACGTTGCTGGGCAGGCTCTCGGAACCCCGCGTCGCGGTCACCTTGTACTCGTACTCGTGGCCGTTGGCGAGATACTGCGCCGGCATGGTGCAGCATTCGGATATCGGTATCGGGAGCTGCTCCCACTCCTCGTTTTCGGTAGCGTCGCGCTGGTAGACCCAGTACCAGACATCCTCGGTGGCGGACGGGTCCCAGGTGAGGGTGGTCATGCCGTCGCCGGGTGTGACGCGCAGGTTCGTCGGGGCGGCCGGCGCGTCGAAGTACGCGGTCGCGGTGGCCGGTGCCGACGTCGGCCCCTCACCGCCACGGTTGGTCGCGCTGACCTTGAACTCGTACGTGTGGCCGTGGGTGAGGAAGCCCGCTTCCATCGAGCAGCACTCGGTGAGCGGCAGCGGCAGCTTGGTGAACTCCTGCTCGTCGATGGTGGTGTCGCGTTGGTAGACCCAGTACCAGACGTCCGACTGCGGCTCGGTCCAGGTCAGCTCGATGGTGCCGTTGCCCTGGGCGGTGGCGGTCAACCCGCCGGGTGCGGGCGGCGCCGCGATTGTCGACGTCGCGGTGGCCGGCTCCGATGGAGGGCTGACCGCCATGCTGTTCACCGCGACCACGGAGAACTCGTAGGTGTGCCCGGGCACGAGGTGGTCGGCGACCGCGCTGGTGCCGCTCCAGATCGTCGGTTGCCGTTCCACCGGATCGCGCTGCCCGGCGGTCACGTCCCGCTGCGAGACCCGGTATCTGATCCCGTCGCCGTCGACCGGCTCCCAGGCCAGGTTGATGGTGCCGTCGTCGGCCGGGGTGGCGGTGAGGCCGGTGGGCGCATCGTCCAGCGGCGGCGCCACCCGCAACAACCGGTTGGGGGAACCGACGCCGGGATCGCGGATCACGCCCGGCTCGGCCAGGCCGAGAAGCGCGGCGGACACCTGCTCGGGCCGGTAGGTCTTGTGTGCCTGCAGCACCAGCGCCGCCGCACCGGCGACGTGCGGTGTCGCCATCGAGGTGCCACCCGATACGCGGGATGAGGTGTCGTCCATGTTGCTGGCCGAGGTGATGCCGACGCCCGGCGCGAAGATGTCGACGCACGACCCGTGGTTACTGCGCGAGGCGCGCTTGTCGTCCTGGTCGGTGGCCGCCACGGTGATGACGTCTGTCAGGGCGGCCGGCACCTCCGTGCACGCGTCCACGTCGGCGTTGCCGGCGGCGGCGACCACGGTGATGCCCTTGTCGATCGCATCCTGCACTGCTTTGCCGAGCCGGTCCCGGTCCCGCGAGCGGGTAGCCACGCTGAGGCTGATGTTCATCACTGCGGGCAGGACGGCGTGCTGGGTGATCCAGTTGACGCCCCCGGTCATCCTTGCGGCGGTCGTGGCCATCTGGCAACCGATCTGCACGTCGATGATGTGCGCCTTCTTCGCCACTCCGTAGCTCTTTCCACCGGCCGTGCCTGCCACGTGGGTGCCGTGCGCGCCGCACATTTCCACGTTGCGGGAGCGCTTTTCACCTCCCACGTCGGCCCGGCCACCGAAGTCGGTGTGGGTGGTCCGCACACTGTTGTCGAGGATGTACACGTGGACGCCCTCACCCATGGACGGAAAGACGAACCGGCCGTCCAGGGTGCCATCGATGCGGTCCAGGCCCCAGGAGGGTGGGTTTTCCTGGACGCCACCGCTGTCCGACGCCGAGACATCGCCGTCTTCGTCCAAGCTGACCGTGCGGTCCTCCTCGACCGCCTCGACGGCCGGGTCAACGGCGAGTTCGCGCGCCCCCGCGTCGGTCAGGTCGGTGACCGAGAAGCCGCCGAGGGCCGCGCCGAAGACTCCGTCGAGGCTGCCGCCGTATCGAGCGACCAGGCGGGTTGCGATCTCCCGGATGCCGTACTCGCCGCTGGCCGCGCCGTCGCGCAGGTCGACGAGGTAGCTACCGGCCACGGCGGTGCCGTCCGGGGCCGGCAGGAATTCCCCCTGCTGGGTGGGCCCGCCGCGCGCGGTGGCCGACACCACGGTCGTCGGGGCGCTCTCGCCGTTGCCGTTCACCGCCGAGACGGCGTACTCGTACAGGTGCCCGTCCACCAGGCCGGCGTCGGTGAAGGACGCCGCCGCGACCTGGCCGGGCAGCCGGACCGGGTGGCTCTGCCCGTACGACAGGTCCCGCCGGTGGATGCGGTAGCCGGTGGCACCCGGCGAGGCGGTCCAGGTGAGCTGAACGTTGCGCTGCTCGTCGGCGGTGGCGGACAGCTCGGTCGGCGTCGGGGGCAGGGTCGCAGGGTCCGGCGCCGGCCGTGGCCAGGTGACCTCCACGAACCGGGGTCGGTAGAGGCGGGCGTCCGCCTGGTTGTCGGCGTTCGCCAGGCTGTTGACGTTGTACGACACGAGCAGCTTGCCCGGGCGCGCCAACTCGGGGTGCAGTCGGGCGTCGTACACGATGATCTCTTTGCCCGGCTGCGGTTCGGGCGCTCGGAAGAGATGCACGGGTCCGCTGAAGGGGCCGGTCGGTGCCGGCGCGGTGTAGGCGACGGTGTCCGGGTTGAACACGAGGTTGCCGTCGACGGTGACCAGGACGTACTGGTTTCCGATCTTCTGCACGCCGAAGGCGGTGGTGGTGCCGGCCATCAGCCGGGTGGCCTCCGACTCCTCGGCCGACCAGCCGTCGCCGGTCCAGAACTGCCACGACCCGGCCAGCTCGCCGGCCGGCACCTTGGCGAGGTAGATCGGCTTCACCGGCCCCGAGTCGTTGACCAGCCGGGTGCCGTAGATGTAGGTGGTGTCGCCGTCCTCCAGGATGGCCGAGCCCCAGGCGATCCGGTCGGCCACCGGGAGCGGGGTGAGCGAGCGCAGGGTCAGTTCGGGCAGGTCGAACGAGGCGAGGGCGGTGCCGGTCAACTTCAGGTCGAGGGGATTCGGGCCGGAACGCAGGTAGTGGTTGTAGAGCACCTTGAGGGTGGAGTCCTCGATCGTGCCGTCACCGACCCAGTAGCCGGCGCTCGTGGGATCCCCGTCCCGCTCGGCGCCGACCAGGGACATCGGTTCGTCGACGCTGCCGCCGGTCAGCGTCTCGGAGAGGGTGGCGTCGTCCTGCACGACGATCGAATTGTGGATCATCGGCTGGAAGTCGGGACGTGATCCGTCGGGGTTGACCGAGCCGACGAAGGTGTCCGAGAACAGCCACACCATCCGGCCGTCGGGCAGCTTCACCGAGGCGGTGCTGTCGCCTCCGTTCCACCTGCCGCTGGTGTCTCCGTACGTGCGGAAGGCGTCGTTGAGTTGGGCCGCGGACATCCCGCCCGCAGGGATCTCGGCCTTCGCCACAGCGCCCGGCGCCAGCAGAATCGCCACCGTCACGAGCATCGCGACGGCGGCTCGCCGAGCCTTCGCCGCGAACATCACCTGGTTGTTGAGCGATACGCCCATCGGATACTCGCTGCGGTCGGTCGTCACGCTCGCCATCCACGAATAATGTGCCATCGATATGTGGAGCGGGGTGAAGGATCTGGACATCGAACGCAAGAATGTGGACAGTCACTCAGTGTCACCGGGGGCCGCGCGGCGGGCGCGGTAGGGAGGTCTGCGATGCCGGTCGAGGAACCGAGCGTGGCGATGCTGGCTTACCCGGGCGCGGGCAGCTTCGACTACGTCACGGTCAACGAGATCTTCGGCGTGGACTATGCGTACCGGTTCGGATCGTGGTACCGGACCAGGACGTGCGCCATCGAACCGGGGCAGATCGAGCTGGACGGTGGGATCACCGTGTCCGCCCCGTACGGGCTGGCCGAGGCGGAGGCCGCTGACCTCCTCGTCGTCCCGGGTTGGACGAGGGAACATGAGGTGCCACCCCGGCCGTTGCTGACCTCCCTGCTGCGGGCGCACGGGCGCGGGGCCCGCATCATGTCGATCTGCACGGGGGCGTTCATCCTCGGCCACGCCGGCCTTCTCGACCATCGGCACGTCACCACCCACTGGACGACCGCACCGCTGCTGGCCTCGCTCTTCCCCGCCGCGACCGTGGATCCGCGGGCGCTGTTCATCGACGACACCGGCGTCCTCACCGCCGCCGGTATGTCCGCCGGTATTGACCTCGCCCTGCACGTGGTACGCGGGGACTACGGCGCGGACGTGGCTGCCGCGCTCGCCCGCAGGCTGGTGCTCTCCGGCTACCGCAGCGGCGGACAGGCCCAGTTCGTCGATTCGCCGCTCAGCCCCGATCCCGACGATCCGCTGCCGGAGTTGTTGGACTGGATGCGCGGGCACCTGGACCAGCCATGGTCGCTGCGATCGCTTGGCGAACGGGTGCACATGAGTCCGCGGACGCTGGCGCGGCACTTCCATCGCCTGACCGGAATGAGCCCACACCAGTGGCTCACCCGGGAGCGGGTGCTCGCCGCCCAGCGCATGCTGGAGGCCAGCGACGAGCCGATCGCACGGATCGCCACGCGGACCGGGATCGGGTCTACCGCCAACCTGCGGCACACCTTCCGGCGGGAACTCGGCACCTCACCCCAGGCGTACCGTGCCACGTTCCGTGCCCGCCGGACACCGCGATGAACGTGTGGATGATCTTCGCGGATGTGTGCGGGGTGTGCACTCCAGCCGGTGCCCGGCCCGGCTACGTCGTTTGCTGCGCCTTCGTGACGACTTGAACGAAGGCGCGTACCAGGGCATTCTCTCCGCCTTTGCGCCACACCGGCGCGTAGTGCAGCACCGGTCCGTCGGTGATGGGCAGGAAGGTGATGTCGCCCCGTTGCCGGGTGGCTCCCACGTCCGATCCGATCGGGGACACGACGCTGCCGCCGGCGATCGCTTGGAAGGCCTCCTCGAGGGTGACGATGCCCAGTCCGCGCCGGACGGGCCGCCCGGCGGGGGTGGTGGACGGGGTGTGCGCCTCCCACACGTAGTCCGGAATGGGTCCCTCGGGGTAGACCACCGGATGATCGCCGAGATCCTCCAACTCGACGCTGCCCCGGCCGGCCAGCGGATGACCGGCGGCCACCGCCAGCACCAGCTTCTCGCGGTGCAGGACCGGCCCGACCGTGAGGTCGGGCTCGCGGATCGGCAGCCAGAGAATCCCGATGTCGACCGTACCGGCCCGCAGCGGCCCGAGCGGGTCGGTCGGCAGGATCTCGCGCAGGCGCAGCTCGCACTGCGGGTGCCGCTGCCGGAACAGGTCGAGGGTGGACTCGACCGACTGGTACTGGGTGGCCATCGTGCCGATGGTCAGCGTGCCGGCCTGGCCGCGGGCGGTGGCGGTGGCCTCCTCGATGCCGGAGATGATCTCGCTATAGCCGGCGCGGAGACGGTCGCGCAACCGTTCACCGAGCGGGGTGAGCCGAACAGCACGGCTCGTACGCTCGAACAGGCCCCCGCCGATCCGACGTTCCTGCTGTTTGATCGACTGACTGACCCGCGATTGGGACACGTGCAGACGCTCGGCCGTGCGACCGAAGTGAAGCTCCTCGGTCAGCGTCAGGAAGATCTCGATGTCGCGCAGTTCCACCAGACGGCCCTACCTTCGATCATTGCGGCCTGGGATTGGGCAGTCTACGGCCCGCCGAGAACGGGCGGCACGAGCGTGGCTCGGACCACCGGCCGTCGCGGGGTCGTCTTCGATCGATGACCGCTGGCTAATGCGGCGATGCGATCTTCTGCGTTGTTCGGCCGGGGCGGCCGGGCGATGGTGAACGCATGAGCGAAAGCGTGATCGACATCGTGGCGGCGCCGGATCATCTCGGCATCCCACGCTGGCACGCTGTGACGTCGCCCGGTTCGGTGGCCGGGGTCGCCGACCTGCGGCCGGTCATGCCGTTCGAGTACGAACTGCCACCGCCGACCGCCCCGCAGCCGGGCACCCTCGAGCTGAACCTGTACGTGCAGCCGCAGTGGCGTCGACGAGGGATCGGATCGCGGCTGCTGGCCGCCGTCGGCGCACACGCCGTGGGCCAGCGGTTGATCGTGGAGACCGCCCCGGATCCCGCCGCGCAGTCGTTCTGTGAGCGGCACGGATTTCGGCGCACCGGATCCGGGAGCCGTGATCTGCTCACCTACTGCGATGTCCACCATGCCTGGCTGGGTGAGTTGGTCGATGTCGAGCACCCCGGATACCGACTGCGTCACTGGACCGGGGATCCGTGCGGCGCGACCAGCGTCGAGCAACTGCTCCGGCATCCGAGCGGGCCCGGTGCCGCGGTGGTGAGCGCCGCCGAGGGGGACGGCGGGGTGGCCGCCTATGTCGTGGCGATGACAGGCGCACTGCCGCAGGTCCGCGCCCGCCAGTACGGCCCTGCCGTGCTCGTCGGTGATCGCGGCCGGCGGCTGGGGCTGTGGGTAAACGCCGCTCTACTCACCCGACTACGCGAGATCCATCCACACGTCGAGGAGATCGAGACCCGCACCGCCGACGAGGACTCCGACCTGGTCGCCCTGCGTCGACACCTGGGCTTCCGCGCATTAGGGCGGCGTCTCCGCTACGAACTCACCCTGCCGTAACCGGCGGCCCTGACTCCGATCCAGTGGCACGTCCGGGCCGACCCGTGCCCGAAGAAGAGAGGTTTGTCATGAAAGATCCTGTCCGCCCTCGGACGTGGGCCGCCCCGGTCGGGAGCCGCGACCCGCCCAGTGATCCGCGGCCGCCACCCGGCGGTCGCCACCTGCCCACGTCAACGTCAACGTCAACGTCAAGGAGTTCACCACCGTGCCCGTCAACCTTTCCACCCAGGACAAACTCACGCTTCGCACGGCCGCGTACGGTGCGGTCGCACTGCTGTCGGCCGCCGGAGCCGCCGGCGGCTCGCCGCACAAGATCGCCACCGATGGGTCCATCGCCCTGGCCTCGGCAACCGGCCTGGTCGGGCACGTGCTTGCGGAGAAGTCCACGGGCGTCGACCTGAACGGCAGGTCGGTGGCCGAGCTTGCCGACCGCGTGCTGCCCGCCCTGACCGAGGCGATGCGCCTGCTCGCCGAGCAGGCTCCGGCCGAGGCCGACAACTTCCGCCGCACCGTCGTCGTCGCCCTCGACGCCGCCGTCCGTACCCGTCAGGGCGCACCCGGTCCAACCGTCGCCGAGATGACCAACAAGATCACCGCGGCGCTCGACGCCGCCGCGGTCACCCCGGAGGTGACCACGTGACGATCCCGGCGATCTCGGTCTCGGGCCTGCGCAAGGCGTACAAGGACAAGACCGTCCTCGACGGCGTCGACTTCGACGTCCACGCCGGCACGGTGTTCTGTCTGCTCGGCCCCAACGGCGCGGGCAAGACGACGACGGTGAACGTGCTGACCACCCTGGTGCAGGCCGACGGCGGCACGGTCCGGGTCGCCGGCCACGACCTGGCCACCGACGCCAAGGCGGTCCGCGCGGCCATCGGCGTCACCGGCCAGTTCGCGGCCGTCGACGAACTACTGACCGGACGCGAGAACCTCCAGCTGATGGTGGACCTCAACCGGAGGGTCGCCGGCGGCGGCGCACGAATCGTCACGGACCTGCTGGACCGGTTCGAGCTGACCGCCTCGGCGGACAAGCCGACCGCCACCTACTCCGGGGGCATGCGTCGCAAGCTCGACCTGGCGATGACGCTGGTCGGCGACCCGCGCATCATCTTCCTCGACGAGCCGACGACGGGCCTGGACCCGCGCAGCCGCCGCACCATGTGGTCGATCGTGCGTGACCTGGTCGCCGACGGCGCGACCATCTTCCTCACCACGCAGTACCTGGAGGAGGCCGACCAACTCGCCGACCGCCTCGCGGTGCTCGACCAGGGCCGCCTGGTCGCCCAGGGCACGCCGGAAGAGCTCAAGCGCCTCATCCCCGGAACACACGTACGGCTGCGGTTCTCCACCGCCGCCGAACTCGACGCCGCCGCGGGGATCTTCCCCGAGGCCACCCGAGACGACGACGCGCTGGCCCTGCGGGTGCCCGCCGACGGCGGCACGAAGTCACTGCGGGCCCTGCTGGACCGGCTCGACGAGCACTCCCTCAGCGCCGAGGAATGCTCCGTGCGCACCCCGGACCTCGACGACGTTTTCCTCGCCCTGACCGGCCACGCCACGGAGGTCGACACGAAATGAGCGCCCAGTCCCATTCGCTGGTCATGCTGCGCCGCAACCTCAAACACCTCACCCGGAACCCGACCTCGGTGTTCAACGCCGTCCTGATGCCGATCATCATCATGCTGATGTTCGTCTACATGTTCGGCGACGCCTTCAGCGTCGGCATGGACTACATCGACTACGCGACGCCGGGCCTGATCCTGCTGGCCGTCTGCTACGGGCTGGGAGCCACCGCGACAGCGGTGAACTCCGACATGACCAAGGGCATCATCAACCGGTTCAAGGCCATGGACGTCTCCCGCGGCGCGGTGCTGACCGGCCACGTCGTCACCAGCGTGCTGACCAACGTGATCGCCATCGCGGCGCTCGTCGGAGTGGCCTTCCTGCTGGGGTTCAGCCCGGAGGCGGGCCTGACCGACTGGCTCGCCGTGGGTGGTGTCGTCGTGCTGCTCGCGTTCGCGGCGGGCTGGTTCACTGTCGCGCTGGGACTGTCAGCGAAATCGCCGGAGACGGCGGGCATGGCCGCCGTGCCGCTGGTCATGCTGCCGTTCTTCAGCAGCGCGATCGTCCCGGCGGAGAAGATGGGGCCGGGCCTGCGACAGTTCGCCGAGTACCAGCCGTTCACGCCGATCATCGAGACCGTGCGCGGCCTGCTCGACAGCGCGCCCGACACCACCGACGCGGCCGTCGCAGTCGCCTGGTGCGTGGCGATCGCCCTCGTCGGCTACCTGTGGGCGCGTTCCGCCTTCACGAAGCGAGCGTGACCCGGGCCGGTGTGGGGCGTTGCGGCGCCGTCTCGGTGAACGTGATCCGACGAGGCGGCGCCGCAACGAATCGAGAGCCCTTGCGCTCGGCACCCGGCCGTCGCGGCCGAACGCCGGATGGGAGCACTCGTCGCCCATGCCGACGTCCGCTACCCGATGCCCGGTGCCGGCCACCACGCCTTGGCCGGCACCTTCGCACCCGACCTCACCCTGCGCACCGACCGGGGCATCATGGCACGTCGCCTGGGTCGCGACGCTCGACAAACCCACCGCCACCGCCGAGGCCACGTTGCGAGAAGGGCTCTCCCGCTGGTTCGGCACACCTGCAAAGCACAGGGGAGGCTCCAGGAGTCCGGCGGCCTGGACGGCGTAGCCGCCGGCCAGGGCGAAGCCGTATCGTTCCGTTGCCCGAGCCCGGTGCGGGCGAGGCGTTCGTGGAAGGGGTCCCCCGCTACGCCGCGTTGCTGCGGGTTGCGGCGAGTTCGGGGAAGGCTTCCTCCCAGCGATCGCGGAGCTGGCGTGGCAGCCAGAGGGTGGGCGGCCAGAGCCGCCGGAGCAGGTCAGCGTCGAGCCCAGGTGTTCAGATCCTTGACGGTACTGGCATCCTGCGCCGGCTGCGGTTGGTTGCTCGTCGGACCTCCGGTCGTAGCGCCTGGCGGATCGCCTCCCGGCTGTATCCGGCTCTTCGTCATGCCTCTGTGGCCGCAAGGTGATCGCGATGGTCGGGACTGACCGCGACGTCGGCGTTGGTCGTTACTCGCGGACCAGTCCCGGTGGCAGCGCGTCTTCGCCGGGTCGTACCTGGCGGGCGTTGGCCACGGGGTCGCGTTCGAGGGCGTGGATCACGGGTGTCGGGCCGCCGACGCAGGTCCAGGTGTCGTCCCAGAGCGCGGAGACCAGCCATGACCGGTCGGCGGGGAAGAACAGATCGGGTAGCGCTCCGCGGCCGTGGCGCATGTGCCCACCGGTGCGCCAGGTGAGGGCCTGCTCGGGACCGGCCTCGACCAGCACGTACGGCCAGTCCCAGTAGAGGAACACCCTCGGGGCGTGGGGGAAGACGACGTCGTGGGCGCCGGTGTCGAGGTAGGCCAGCAACCAGGGCTGGTCCGGAGTGTGCGTGATGAGGTCCTCGACCAGGGCGTGCTCGTAGCTGGCGACGGTGACGTCGTCGGCCTGGTACGTGGTGGCGTAGGCATCGAAGACCGGCGGGATGGCGGTGGTGATCGAGACGCCGGCAGTGGTGTGACCAGCGATCCAACTCACGTCGGCGGCGGTGCCGATGCGCCAACTCCGCCCGTCCTTGCTGACCTGCACCCCGCCATTCAATCCGCTGCACCGTCGGTTGGCCAGGAGCCAGACCGGTCGTGCAACGGCGGCCGGCGACGGCGGCAGGCTGCGACAACGATGATCGGGGGAACGTGGCCACTCCCTGCCACCTCAGGTAAACCCCAGGTCGCTAGACTGTGCCCTCGCGCCCTCGTAGCTCAGGGGATAGAGCATCGGTTTCCTAAACCGTGTGTCGCAGGTTCGAATCCTGCCGGGGGCACCAAGTAACAGCCTTGATCATCGATCACTGATCCGCCTTCCGGGGCCTACGTGCCCGCTGTGTGCCTGATCGCCTTGCAACCTTCGACCGGCTCGCGTCCAGGTGCTCAGATGGGTGGGCCGCCGATCATGGGGCGTCACGTCGTTCAATCCAGCCGACCGTAGGGCGATGTTGAAGCGACGGCGGAATCCGTGATGGCTCTGCTGCCGTGCTGGTGTGCGACTGTCGACCGGGGAAGACGAACACATCCGGCCCGTCGGGCAGCGTCGCCAGGTGTCGACGCAGCGCCAGCGCCCCCCGATTCGCATGCCACCGTAGGCCAGCAGCAGGACCAGGACGCGGTCGGGAAGGTCGCAGGTGGCGGCGAGCTTGTCGACCTGGGCGATGGTGGCTCCGCCCCGAACCCCGACCCTCCTCAGAGATCCGCTTTAACGGCCAAAGACCCAAGGAAGCGCGTCGGCGATCATGGATTACGCGATCGTAGCCGCGCGAAGGCCGCATGGCGCGGGCAACTACCCATCACTACATCCGACAGCGATAGACAACACCGACAGTCGTCCGGCCTCGAAGGCGGCCCTCTCATCCGCCGTCAGCTCGTAGTACGAAAATCGCGGCTGACTCGTCATCCAGCGCTTGACGTGCACGAAACAGCCGTGCCACTCGCCGTGACCGATCAACTGGAAGCCGCGGAAGTCCGGATCCTTTGTCGGAGCGCTGACGACAAGTCCCGGTCCCGAGACGCGAGCAAGGGCATAATCATCCGGAGGTCCGATGAAGATCGCGACTGCGGCGCGAACCTCGGCAGGCGCCGTACCAGGATCAATGTAGTCGTGCACTCGTTCGTAACCGCGCACGCTGACCTGAGACACATAGCGTTGAGCCGGGGTCCCAACGGGATCCTGCAACTTGAGCACGCCGAAACAGCCGGCGGCAACCGCGGCAAACGACAGCAGCCAGATACGTCGGCGTCGCGAACGTACTGCGATGCGTCCGTCAGCGGCATCGTCGGATCCAGGCACGACGAAACTGTAGGCCAACCGAGCCGGCATGGGTGGGCGCAAGGTCAAGAGTGCTGGACGGACCATCCTGGGCCGCCCACGGGCCAGTAGCCGCGAGGCCCAGCGGTCATGAGCGGGCACCGATCACTGATCCTCCTTCAGCGATTGGGCAAGACAAGTGACGGCGATCACACGGAGTTGGGACCCGATACGTTGGGGCGCGTCGTCTTACCGGGTGTGAGAAGAGGCATGGACGCAGCTGACGAGGGTGAACTCGTACGCCGAGTGGCCCGTGGAGATCGGCGCGCGTTCGACGAGCTCTACCGGCGTACGGTGCCCTGGCTGGAGGTGCGCCTGCGCCGCCGGTGCGCCGATCCGGACATGGTCGCCGAAGTCCTGCAGGACACGTACCTGACGGTCTGGCGGGCTGCGGGCAGTTTCGCCGGAGTCCCGGCGGCGCGCGGCGGCGGGGGGCAGGGGAGCGCGGTGGGTTGGTTGTGGACCATCGCCGCCCACCGTCTGGTCGATGCGTTCCGGCGTCGGGCGCGCCGGGCTCGGGTGCCGCAGGTGCAGCTGATGCCGGACACGGCCCCGGCGGCCGAGGACGAGGTGATGGCCGCCCGGGTCGGCCAGGAGTTGGAGCAGGCCCTGCTGGTCCTTCCGCCCGAGGTACGGGCCGCGCTGCGGGCGACGGTCCTCGACGGGCTTTCCATGCGGGAGGCATCGGTGTTGTTGGGCGTGCCGGAGAACACCGTCAAGTCCCGTGTCCGCCGCGCCCGGATCGCCCTGCGGGAGGAATCTCAATGATCGTGTCAAGCCCTCGCGGTGAGCGGGGGTGAGTCGTGGAATTCGCGGTTGTCGCGCAGCAGTGCCCAGAGCACGTCGACGAGTCTGCGGGCCAGGGCGATGAGGGCCTGG